>JBCAZB010000287.1:0-4169 GCA_038533315.1 Pseudomonadota bacterium
CACCAGGATATGCAGGCCACCCCGCTCGCTGGCGTGTTGGATCGCCGCCTGCCACTGTTGTTCGTCTGTGACATCGTGAGTGAGTGCTGTCGCGTGATCCGCATGGCTCGCATTGATATCTGCAGCGACGGCGGCGGCACCATCACCGTTGATATCGGTGAGAATGACCTTTGCGCCCTCTTTGGCCAGCATTCTGGCCATCGCTTCGCCGAGCCCCTGTGCCGCGCCTGTGATTAGTGCGATCTTGCCCGCAACTCGTCCCATAGTGTCGTTCCTGTACTCAACCGGATGGTCATTGTACGGACTGATGGTGCCGGCGTCAGCGTTAAATGGGCGCTCGTCTAGACGGCATATCGACGGCGGCCAGGTAGTCGGAACCAAAGTCGATACGTGACGGCCTGAAGTCGTACCGGACCAAGGTCGGCGTGGTCTGCGCCTGTTTGTCCATCGCTGTCGAGCAGCACGGTGCCATTGTCGACATGCTCGCGCAGGCGCTTGATCATAAAACCAAAGTGCGGATGCTCGACACAGATGACAGTGCCGGGCGCGAGGCCCGCGGCAGCGCGGAGGGATATCCGGCGGACGAGAATGAGATCACCATCCTGCAGGGTGGGCAGCATGCTGCGGCCACGCACCCTGAGGAGGCGAATCAACGGTGATCCTTACAGAACTGGATAAACCGTTTCGAGTGAAGGTTTGTACGGGCAAACAGCGCGTTTCGTGTCGACACCTTTGGTCGCCCAGAACAGCTCGGCGAATTCGTTGCACAGCTCGACGAGCTTAAGCGCGTCGTCGCGGCTGACGCCCTGCTTGCACTTACTGCCTGTCAGCATGATGTTGTGTACAAGCTCGTGCGCGTTCGGGAATTTCTCGAACTGCGGTGCTTTCAGATAGTCGCCCCAGATGATGCGCACGTCGTGCTTGACGGCTTCGGCGTGTTCTTCTTTTTGAGCGACGCAGCGCGACATCGTGTTCTGATACGCAATATTGCTATCCGGCTTGTGTCCTTCCAGCTCCTCCATGATGTCGATCATGCGAACGACCGTCAGCGCGGAGATCAGGAGTGGCGCGGGGTCATAAATGGCGCACGGCACGTCACAGTGTGCTGCCACGTCGTCGATGGCACCGCCGGCTACTTTTTCGATGAGATCATGAATCACTTGCAGATACTCCTTTTCAGTGAGTCTCGGTATCGGGCAGCTAGTGTGCCTCAATCGCCGATCTTGTGCGAGCGCCGAAGGTCTTGTCGACCCATATCGTCAGTGTCGGCAGCAGCACCAGATCGTAGATGACGGCACTGGAGACGACGATCGCGATCATGACCCCAGAGGTCACATTGAGGTTAAAGTCCGACGTCGCCAGCACCATGAACCCGGCGGTCAGCGTGATCGAGGTGACGATGAGGGCACGTGCGACGGTGCGAATGGCATAGTGCATCGCATCCTCAGGCCCCAGTTGCTGCGCACGTCGTGCGTGCAGGTATTTGGTGAGCAGATAGACGGTGTCGTCGACAACGATACCGATGGTCATGCTGAACACCACGGCTGCGGCGAGATTGATATGACCCACCAGCATCCCCCAGATACCGAAGGCGATCGCTGCGGGCAGCAAGTTCGGGATCAGGCTCATGAGTCCGAAGCGCAGCGACTTCAGCGTAATGACCAGCGTGAGTGTGATCAGCAACAGCGCCAGCAACGATCCCGTTAACATCGCGTCGATGTTTCTTTGCCCAATGTTGGCCCAGGAAACGTCGGCGCCGGCCCCCGGCGTGCGCATTTCCGGCGCATTGTCGGCGAGCCACTGATCGGCGCGCTCGGCGAGCTCTACGATGCCTTTGGTGCGCTCGCCGCCGATACGCACATCGATGCGCATCGCCGACTTGTCAAAGCTGATCTGATTATTGAGGTCTAGCCCAAATGGCAGCGACATCTCATAGAGCAGCAAATACTGCGCGGCGAGATCGGCCTGCATGGGTAGTACGCGATAGGCCGGGTCATCATCATGCAAATCCTCATTCAGTCGCTTCAGGGTCTCGGGGAACCCTGCCACATAAATCACTTCGGGTTGCGCGCGGGCCCATTCCATAAAGCGATTAACCTGCCCAAGGAACGCTGGCTTGGTGATGCCATTGGGTTCGCCGCTGTCGAATGAGAAACTCATGACGAAAGGGCCGGTCAGGTTGGCGATCGTAAAGTCGGCAGCCTGCCGGAGCGGCAGATCGGTCGAGAAGTACTCGATAAAGTCATCTTCGAGCGTGTTCTTCGGTACGAAACTGACAAGGCCGATCGCAATAACACCGGCGACCAGTCCGAGTCGATGGCGATACTTCAATAACACGTCAGCGAGTCTCGCCATGCTCGCTCGACTGCCACGCGAGTGTTGTCTGAACGGAAGTCTGAGCAGCAACGTTGGCAAGATCAGCAGTGTGCAGAACAAGGCCATGACAACACCGATCGCGACCATGTTGCCGAGATCACGGAAGGGCGGTACTTCCGAGTAGTTCAGGCCGAGAAACCCGATCGCTGTGGTTAACGTCGTCAAAAGAATCGGCTGCAGGTTGGTCGCCAGCGCTTCGCGCACAGCCTCAGTCCGGTCGGTGCCAGCGCGGAAGGCGGCGAGAAACACGCTGATCATATGTACCGCGTCCGCTACGGCGAGTGTCATGACGATGCTAGGCACGGCGACTGTTGCCGCGTTGAGCTTGAAGCCAATGGCACTCGCGATACCGAGTGTGCTCAAAATACTGGTGGCGACGATCACGAGTACCGCGATGGTGGCTGAGCTGGAGCGCAAGGTGAGAGTCAGCAATACAATGACGATTACGACGACGATAGGAATGAACTTGAAGAAATCGTTAATCGACAGCTCGTCAAAGGTTTGGTCTCCAATCGCAGAGCCGAGCAGGTAGATGTCGATGTCGGGAAAGTCTGCTCGATAAGTCTCGGTGAGTGCGCGTGCATAGGTAGCGATCTCGGGCACCGCGATCTGATCATCCTCCGGCATGTTTAGCATGACGCTAACGGCGGCCACATGACCACTCGGCGACACCCACCGATAGACAAGCTCTGGCTCCGCCAATGCGATATTTCGAATGCCTGCCAGCGTATCGGTAGCGCTGGCAGCGTCAGACGGGATCAGGTCGGCGACGCGCAGTTCGTCATTGGCGGCGACCGTGTGCTGGTAGTTGGCGAGCGAGTCGACACGCCGGGCGTATGGCACCTGCCAGCCCTCTTCGGTCAATGCGAGCAATAATTCGACAGCGCGCGGCGAGAAGACGTCGCCATTGTCCGGTGCGATGACCCACATAACGTTGTCGGTCTTCCCGTAGGTTGCCGTTAACGCTTGCTCTGCGATGTAGTTAGGGTTGTCATCCGCAAAGAAGATCGACTCATCGGTCTCGAGCTTCAGGTTCAGAAGCCCGCTCATGCAGACCAACACGGTTGCGAAGGCGATCATCGCCATTCGTCGATGGCGAGTCGTCAATGCATCAACAATCCGGGCGCTGCGATCAGGCAAGCGCTGCACCGTTCGGCACGGAGCGGTCAGGCACGGCGAGAACGACCTTGCCATCGTCATCATGGAAGCCGGTGACCAGACACTGGGAGCGCAGTGGCCCGATTTGCTTCGGCGGAAAATTCACAACTGCCAATACCTGGCGACCAACCAGTTCATCGGCCTGGTAGTGATCGGTAATTTGGGCGCTGGATTTCAAGATGCCCAATTGCTCGCCGAAGTCGACATGCAAAATATACGCGGGCTTTCGCGCCGCCGGGAACGACTCGGCGCTGACCACCGTGCCGACTCTCAGTGCTACTTTCTCGAAGTCTGACCAGTCGATTTGTTGCATTCGATCACCGTCGTTTGTCAATCAGTGGTACTGTGGTATCCATAATAACGATAACGGGTCAGACGATTGTGGCAGCGAAGCCCGTCGTCGTCATGACCGGTTTCAGTCGGAGACCGCTATGAGGGATGTCGCGTCTTTCAAAGCACGGCTTAATGGTGAAGTTCTTGTCGTGGACGACTCAGCTCAGTTGCTCGACATCACACACGCCATGTTAACAAAGCTTGGCTGCCAGGTCGTTTGTCGCGCGGAGCCTCGACAAGCGCTCGACTATATCGCTGAGCACCCTGGTCGAGTAGCCGTCTTGGTGACCGACCAGTCGATG
>JBCAZB010000288.1:0-4162 GCA_038533315.1 Pseudomonadota bacterium
ACCCGGTTGGTTCAACGTTGAGTTGAACTGATTGTTCAGCGGGTTGATACCATCTACCAGCGGTGTGCCGTTGAACGTCAGATTCTCGGTAAAACCATTCAACGGTGCAGAGTTTTCGACATCACCTTCCCAGGTCACAATGGTCCGACTACCTTCCGGCACTGCCGGCACGAAAAAATTCGACTGAGTCAACGTGATCGAACCGCCGCGGAAAATCTGGAAGCCGTCAAAGACATTGATGACGCGCAAAGGCTCCGTCGTCACGTTTTCGTAAATGACCAACAACGACCATCCGGCAAGGACAGCCTGCACTGCACAAAATGTGCGCGCCGTTGGTCACCGTCAGGCCACTGAAGGTAAAGTTCTGGCCATTGACCGGATTGACTAGTCCGGTCACGTCAGCAAACCCACCGAAGAAGCGATAAGTGTTGCCCAACACGAAGACATCTGTGAACGTTCGGTCAGCAACGATGGTGTTGCCGTTCAACGTGACTTGATTGTCGACGGTGTTGCCCGAGCCGCCCCAGTAGAGGTAGGCGGCAACGATCGATGAACCGGCCGGAATGCCGGCAAGCACTTCACTGTCACTGGTACCGAGCGCGCAGGCATTGGCACCGGGCCCACTGTTTGGGTTGGTGCGAAGACTCCCACCGATCACGGTGTAGTTATAGTCGCCGGCAAAACTCTCGTTCAGCGTAACGACCGACTGGGCAGCAGCAGGGGTCGACCACGCGGCAAGCACGGCAATAAGCACCGCCACCATTAACCAACGACTCTGAATGCGCGCCACCAATCTCGACCCTCAAATCCTGAAACTTTTTGACAGAAGCTATTATCGGGTACGGCGAAATTCCCGTATGTGACTGATTTCTCGGTAGTCTTCGGTTGGACTGTGCGCTATGTCGGATTTCGGCTATACAAATCTAAAGTTTTCACCGTGCGCGGTTTCACAAAGCGCTGCCTGTCAGTCGACATTGTCCAGCACATCCAATCGTAGCCGTCGCAGCTCCTTCAGTATCGCTGTGCGATTCAGGCGCATGTTGTACCAGAGTTTCAAGGCGATTTGCGCTGAGTTAAGCATGATTGCAAATGCAGCGAACATCACCAGCGTTTGCAGATCTGTCTCCTGGAACATTCTATAAACGCAGTAGATCAATCCGCTGCCAAACATGAGAATACCGGCCCAGGTCATCAGCACCATGCCGCGCATATCGCCGTGTTGGCTCTCCCAAACCTCGCGATAAAAATTCGGCTCCCGGACCACAGTTGGTGCATCCTCATCGGCGTCCAGGACCGATTTAAGACGCGCATCAAAATCAGACATCAGATATCTCCTCTTCAGTTAAGACCTTTTCTTTCAGTGTTTCGCGCAAGTGATAGAGGCGCGACTTAATCGTTCCGGGTGCCACCGCGAACACGCCAGCAAGTTCAGCCACCGTAAGGCCGTAGCTATAGAACAGTGTCAACAGGTCTTGTTGGTCAGCCGATAGGGAAGTCATCGCGACCGAAAGGTCGGTCAATCGCGGGTCTTCGGGCACAATCACTTCTTCCAGCGTTGCGTCGTCAGCAATGCACCTGTCGTGTTCTCGCTGTGTCACCTTCCGGCGCACGTGCATGGCGCAGCAACGACGCAAAATCACGAATGACCAGCTAACGAAGGATTGCGGGTCGCGAAGGCGTCCTATGTTGCGGACCATCTCCAGCACCGCACTTTGCACCAGATCCTCAGCCGTCTCCGCGCTTCTACATTGCCGTAAGGCGAATCGATACCACCTGCGATACCAAAGCCGGTAGAGCTTGTCGAATGCTCGATGCTCACCCGATATGGCGAGTTGTACCAGTGAGTGCTGGACAGATGACACCATTTCGGCCAACGATACGCTCCCTGAAAACATCACTGTTTATTAGGTTGCGCGTGGTCCCATTTCGGTTCAACTATTCGCTAAATAATTACGCCCACAGTCCAATCGGCACGCGTCACATCGGTGATTAGCCGCGCGCACCTGACGCGAATCTGACACCGCTACTGCCAGCTTCCACCCAAAGCAAGATTCAATGCAATCCATTCATCGAGTTGCTCACGCTGCGCCGTGACCACCGCACTATCCGCGGCGATTGTGTTGGATTGAACAAGCAGTACATCAAGAAGATTGGTTTCGCCTTCCTCATAACGCAGCTGCGCAAGCTCAAAGGCGCGATTCTGTGCCGCCGCCGCCCGCGTCAACGCTTCGACTCTGCGCGCCTGAATCGTGTTCTGGTCGATGCTGTTTTCAACCTCCTGAAACGCAGATAGCGCCACGGCCGCGTAATTCGCAATCGCCTGCTGTTGTGTTGCGGTCGCCTCGTCGATCTGCGCACGACGCAAACCGGCATCAAACAACGGGCCCAGCAATGCTGCTGCTAACGACCAAGTGCCGTTGTCAACATCGAGGATATCGGCGATATCCAAGGCACCGACACTCAACCTCCCACTCAAACTAAACTGTGGCAGTCGCGTCGCACGGGTCGCGCCAACGTTACTAAACGCGGAGGCCACATTCATTCCCGCGGCGATAATGTCGGGCCTGCGCTCAAGAAGCTCACTCGGCAATCCAGTGGCCGGTAACGCGGGCACGCTTGGAAATGCGTCAGAACCCGCAAGTTGATCGGCTGGATAGCGCCCCAACAACACCTCCAAAGCGCGGCGTATCAATCGTTCGGAACCTTCTGCAGCAGCCAGAGTTGCTTCTGCTGTGGCCAAATTCGACTTGGCCAACGAGTCATCGTAAGCATCTGCGGCACCCAGCTCGCGCTGCGCGCCGACGATACGCGACGTCGCTGTCAGCGCGTCCAGTGATTTCTTCGCAACGCCAACCTGTAGTCGCGCTTCGATCAACGCAAAGTAGGTTTGCGCAACGGTGGCGGCCAACGAATACTGAGCGAAGCGGTAGTCGGCTTCAGCTGAGAACGCTGCATATTCTGCCGCGTTTCGCGCCGCACGCACGCGGCCCCACACATCGATCTCCCAGCCCACTTCCAAGCCAGAGGCATAGCTGTCATTGCTACCACCGGAAACGGCGCCAGCTTCGGACGCAGATGCCGAATAGTTGACGGCTGGAAAAAGGCCTGACCGCGCTTGGCGCGCGATGGCGCGCGCCTGACCGATCGCATAGTAGGCTGTTTGCAGATTGGGGTTATTACGCTGCGCCTCCTCAACGAGCGCCAACAGCGCCGGATCATCAAGTGTCGCTATCCAGCCAACCGCTACCGGTCCGCCAGCGCTGTCGCCAGACCGCCAGGTTTCTGGCTGCTCCGGCAGTGAGGACTCCGTGAGTGCACCAATGTCAGGGCGCTCGGCAAACATGCCGCACCCTGAGAGAAGTAGTGGCGCCATCAGCAAGAAACGCGTCTTCATGCATTTTCCTCGTCAGCGGCTGACGCCGTTTCGTCAGCACGGATTCCAAACAAAAGGGCATAGAGTACCGGCGTCACCAACAATGTAATGATGGTCGCGAATGACAAGCCGCCCGCCAAGACCATCGTCATCGACTGGAAGAAGGCATCGAAATAGAGCGGCAAGACGCCCAGCACAGTCGTAAACGCGCCCATCAAGACGGGTCGCAACCGACTGGCGGCGGATTCCACCAACGCGTCAAATCTCGGCATACCGCTCGCGATCAGATCGTCGGTCGAGTCAACCAGGACCAGCGAGTTCTGAATCAGAAGACCGGACAACGATAGCAGCCCGAGGATTCCCATGAACTCGAATGGCACACCGGTAAGGAATAACCCGTAAGCCACCCCGACGATCGCCAGCGGCACGATCGACCAAATAACAATCGGCTGTCGTATCGCATTGAACAGTACAACAACAACCAAGACCATGGCGATCAAACCCAGCGGAATCGCCGACGCTAGGTTGCTCTGCGCTTCCGATGAATCCCCAGCTTCACCGGCCCAGCTCAATTCGTATCCCGGTGGCAGTGCGATCGCCTCTATCTGCGGTCGCAGTCGCGACAGTAACGCATCAGCCAACTCGCCGGTCGCGGGGTCGCACTGCGCCTTGATCGTCAGCACGCGATTTTCTCTCAAAATTTCAGCATCGCGCCAACGAATTGCCGGACCGTCCATCACTTGTGCGAGGGGTACGGTCTCGCCCGTCGCTGGACTCAGAATCGGCACC
>JBCAZB010000289.1:0-4106 GCA_038533315.1 Pseudomonadota bacterium
AAATACTCGCTTTGTGTACCCAAAGTCGCAATCGTATCCGCTGGCAAAGAGCCGGCCAGCTGCACGCTCAGATCATCGAAGCCCGTTTCCAGTCTCACCTCACGCAGTTCATTGATCACCGCAGGCGTCATGCTCTCGTCCAGCGACTGCATGACCACCGGCGTGGCCGTGTTGATGTTGATCGGAGTCTGGCTCGGCAAGGCGGTCAAATGCGGGCGCAGCAGATCCATAGCGGCCTTATCGAAGCCCTCCACCGCAGCGAGTTCATTGACTGAGCGAAACGCTTGATTGGCCGCTCTCATCGGTGGCAGGCGGCTCGTATACACGTCGTCCTCAGCACCTGACGGGAATGTGAAGTCCTGGTCGCCATCCATCCAGTCGAGCACCGCATCGGACAGCTCCGGGTTCAGGCCATTGTTGGTCAGCATGCGCTTGAACCGGTCGACCTCCAGCTCCACGGGTTGGCCTTCGCCGTCTATCATATTGTTCAGATTGAACCGCGATTGCAGATCGATGATCTGGCCGGAAATAATGCCATCGGGGCCGGCCCCTTCTATCGGCAACGGTGGCAATTCCTGTGCCCATAGCTCACCCAAGTGGTCATCTTCCGTATCGACCGCATCCTGTCGCAGCAGATCACCGATCCAGTCTTCCGCACCGAGCGCGACCAGTCGCGCCTGCTCCTGTAACAACATGGCATTGGTGCGCCGTACGTCCAATGCGACGTCATAACTGATGGCGGCCGCAACGCTCGCGGTCAACGCAACGATGAGTAGCGCAAATAGGATGGCGACCGCGCCGCGCTGCCGGCTTTTGGGGGCCGCTCGACGCATTAGTAGCCGGTTTCCAACAGACGACGAAATTCACCCCAGCGCTCGTGCTCAATGATGACTTCAACCGCGCGTGGTTTGCGTCGTCCGTTCGGGCCGGGCCATTGCTGGGTCCAGCTGTCGGCCGTGTCACCAAGATAGCTAATCTGGATGCGTTCGATACCGGTCATTAACTCGATCGCATCCGGCTCGCTGGCCAGCACTGGATCCAGCACTGGCCACTGCAACCGCACGAGTCTGTCCTCATCCATACGATAAGCGACACGCTGGGCGGAAGCGCGTGGCAGTCCCAGCGGATTGGCATGACCGCCACGGGTGATTTCGAGCAGGTTTTCGCTGCGGATATCCGCCATCAGGGCAGGGCGGCGCTCGGTGCCGATGGGCTCGCGGACGCCGCGCGGTTGATATTGCAGTAAGTCGTTCGTCAACCATTGCAGCGTACGCTGCAACTCGGCGAGTGCGGCGTTGTTCTCAGTAATTGCGCGAGACTCGCGGGCGGCCGACGAAAACGTTGCATAACTGAACGCTGCGATCGTTGAAAAAATCGCCAGCGAAATCATCACTTCGATCAGTGTAAAGCCGTGTTGTCGGCTTCGCATCACGACGTTTCACCGGTTCTGGTGCCGAGGCTCTCAAAGTTGGGGACGGCGGACACGGGGGGCGCTGGCAGTTGGCTCAAAAACCCGGTTACGACGCGCAACTGTCGTTCCGGTGCTGCTGCCTCGGCAACACTGACGTTGACGCGACGTAGCCCCTCGATACCGGTTTCCTGAATCACGGTGACAACCAGCCACTCGCGCTGCGAATACTCGACGTCGCGCGTGCTACGGCCGACATCAGGGAAGCGTCCGTTAACACGCAGCTCCGCGATCTCGTTGCTTGCGATGAACATCGCGAGCGTCGAATCTCTCAGTTTGCGGCTGGTGTCGCTATGTTGGTGCAACGCGACGCCAATGGCGGCAAGCCCCAGACTCGCGATGATCAATGCAATCATGACCTCTATCAGCGTGAAACCGGTCTGCGGTGACCTCATCGCAGTCGCTCGCGAGACAGTGTTAGGCTGCCAAGAAAATCGCCTTGCATGCTGATGAAGCCGTCGTCACCGAGCGCATCGAGCTGCAGCTCGAACGGCGATACCTCACCGCTCGCGAGAATCACAATATGCGGCGGCTCGCCCGCCTGGGCGATGGCTTGACCAAATGCGTCGAGCTCGGGCTCATCGTCCGTCTCGTTATCCGGATATTCAAGCTCGACGTCGCGTTCCTCGATGATCAACCGAGGGATAAATTCTTCGCCGAACTCGGCGCCGACCAGCATGTCATCGTCCTCGATGGTAATCCAGGCACCGGTTTCTGGTTCCAGCTCCAGGATCTCGTAGCTGTCCGGATAAAACCGGATACCGAAATTGCGCCCCTGCAGCGCGGCTTCGTCTCGCGCTAATTCGATGACCGTCGCGAGCGATCGCATCGGTTTCTCGATCGGCGGCGTGGTCTTGATCCAGTTTATCTGTGGCAGGATAAATCCGACCGCGATAGCGATGACGACAACCGTGACTAGTAGCTCGATTAGCGTAAAGCCGCGATGCTTTGCGACGGTAGCGGTCATAGCGGTTACTAGATGTCGTTATTCCAGATGTCGGTATTGGAACGCTCACCACCGACCCGGCCGTCTTCACCGAGCGTGTAGACATCGAAGTCACCACGTTGACCGGGATACACGTAAATATACGGTCGATTCCATGGGTCTTTTGGCAGCTCTCCCAGATAGCCTTCGGGATCGTAATTAGTGAGGTTCGGGTCCGCTGGTTTCTCGACCAATGCCTTGAGCCCACCGTGTTCGTTGGTGGGGTAGGTAAAGTTATCGAGCCGATAAATCTTTAACGCGGCTTCGATATTCTGGATATCCAGTTTGATGCGCGTCTTTTGCGCCTTGTAGACGTTGCCGAAAATTTTCGGTCCGACGACACCCGCGAGAATACCGATAATGACGACCACGACGATGATCTCGATCAACGTGAAACCGCGCTGCGCCTGACGGCGTTGTAGCATCTGTGAAACCTGCATGGTGTGGGCTCCGTTTTGTAGGTGCGATATCGTCATCGCGCTCTGCCAGCGCAAAAGCTTGGAACATCGCAATTCAAATAAGTTCAGCGCATTATTGTAGCAGTTCGCGCTCATGCAACCAGCCGGAAACATAGTGAACCGACGCACAAATACAGAATCGAAGGTAAGACTGGCCGTCATCGTCTTCGGTCTCGCGCTCGTGGCTATCGCGGCACTCGGCGATACGATCGCGAATCAGCTCGCCTACTACCGTCCGCAGATTCTGTCCGGTGAGATCTGGCGCCTGCTCACGCCGCACCTGGTCCACCTTAACCTGACCCATGCCGTCATGAACGCCGCAGCGATCATCTTGCTGGGCATGTTGGTGGGCTCAGCTGCCAGCATTCGCTGCTGGTTGGTGATTTACGCGGTGCTTGCGATAGGTATTTCGCTGATGTTTCTAGCCTTGAACGAAGATCTCTACCGCTACGTCGGCGCATCGGGTGTGGTGCATGGACTTGCGGCTTTTGGCGCATTGCGGCGCATGTCTATTGCGCGCGTAGAGTCGTCTTTGCTGCTCGCGGGCCTGGCGATCAAGCTCGGCTACGAGCAGATCGCTGTCAGCGCACTGTCCACGGAGGCGCTTATCGGTGGACGGGTGATCACCGATGCACATCTCTACGGTGCGATCATCGGCTTATTGCTCTATGGCATCGATCTCGGCTGGCGACGGCGAAAGGCTTCACGCCAGCAAAGCTGATATGAGATTATGTCGCGCTGACGAACCAACTCGGATTTTTTCATGAATTACGCGATCGTGTTTCCAGGGCAAGGCTCGCAAAGTGTCGGCATGCTCGCCGCGCTGGGGGCTGCCGATGCTGATGTGCAAGCGACTTTTGCTGCCGCATCAGAAGTGCTTGGGTATGACCTGTGGGCGTTGACGCAAGACGATCCTGACGGTCGGCTCGCGACGACTGCGGTCACACAGCCGGCATTGCTGACCGCCAGCGTCGCGATCTGGCGCAGTTGGCAGTCGCGCGGTGCGGCGCAGCCAACGGTGCTGGCGGGTCATAGCCTCGGCGAGTATTCAGCGCTGGTTTGTGCGGGCTCACTGGACTTCGAAACCGCTGTGTCGCTGGTTGAGCAGCGCGGGCAATTCATGCAGTCGGCCGTCGCTCCGGGTGAAGGAGTAATGGCGGCGATACTGGGTTTGGACGACGACGTCGTGATCGCT
>JBCAZB010000290.1:0-4075 GCA_038533315.1 Pseudomonadota bacterium
GATCTCTTCGTTGGCACAGCGCCACAGGGCTGTCAGCTCGGTATCCAAGACGCCTCGCCGGTATTGCTCCGCGCCATAGCGAAATGCGTCGAGCGCGGTATCAAAGTTGGGGATGCCACCGAGGTAGCCGCGGCGGGCGCGTTCGCTTTCGCGATCAAGCACCATGCAGAAAAGGATTTCCTTGGTGGCGAAGTGAGAGCGCACCTGATCGACTGGCAAGCCCGCTGCTAGCGCGACGTCGTCATCTTTAGTGGCGGCATAACCTTGACGCAAAAATACGTGCAAACCGGCATCGAGGATTTGCTCCTCCACGCCACAGCCTGCGACGCTGCTACGCCCCGCTTCCGGCAAATTGGGGTCCGTTCCTTCAGCCACGGTCTGAGCATGCCAAAATTGCCGGGGCGCAAACAGTGGCTAAATGGCGACATTTTCCCAATTCCGAAAAAAGTTAGACATCTTGTAGTTTGTCGCCCATATATGAATATTCATGTGCATACTTTGACTGCAGGAATGCGGTTTCTTCCGGGCTCTGCGATAGTGCCAACGCTTGTTTCAGCGCGATTTGCGCATGATTCTCGTTTCCATTTAGTCGGTGAAGTGCTTGTAATGCAACATAATATGGAGCGTACTGCTGGATTTCCGTGGCTTTGGATAACGTTTCCAGCAAGGTGAGCCCATCGGCCGGTTGACCCGATTCTCCCAACGCGACCGCGCGATTGATCCGCACGACCGGGTTGTCGAGTTGGCCTTCGAGGATCTCGTACAGCGCTGCAATCTGGGCCCAGTCTGTGTCCACCGCACTGCCCGCTTGGCTGTGCAGCGACGCAATCGCGGCTTGCGTTTGATAAGGCCCCGGTTTGTGCTTGCCGATGACATGTTCCAGCAGTGCCTGGCCCTCGTCGATCATCGGGCGTAGCCAGCGGCCGCGATCCTGCTCTGGCAATGGAATGAGTTGGCCAGCGTCATCGCAGCGCGCCGGGTGTCGCGAGTGATGCAGCAGCATCAGCGACAGCAGCGCGGTGGTTTCGGCGTCCCCTGGCGCCAATTGCAAAAGTAACCGACCGAGCCAGATAGCCTCCGCGCACAACCGCGGCTCGATGTAGTGGTCAGCGCGTGCGCTATAGCCTTGGTTAAAGATGAAGTAAACCGTGGAACGCACTGCATCCATCCGTGCCGGTAAATGCGCGTCCTCCGGGATTTCAAACGGAATCCCGGCATCACGAATCTTGCGACGCGCTCGGTCGAGGCGCTGCTCCATCGTGCGTGGTTTGACGAGGAAAGCCGTCGCGATGTCGGCCGTGGGCAACCCGACGATCACCCGCAGCGTCAGCGCGACCTGCGCGGTTTCATCCAGCGCTGGGTGGCAGCACGCGAAGATCAAGCGGAGTAAATCGTCATCCAGCGATGACGGTTCCGGCGCGTTGTGGCCGGTGTCGGGTTCTGCTTCCAGCGGCTGCGAGAACGTCGCGCAGCGTTGTTGGTCGATCACAAGGCGCCGCCCGGTGACGACGAGCCAGCCTGTGGGGTTATCCGGCACGCCGTCTTCGGGCCAGTGTGTCAGTGCCCGTTCGGCGGCATCCTGAAAGGCGTCTTCCGCCAGGCTCAGGTCACCGCAAAACCGGCGCAGTGCTGCGACAACGCGGGGTCGCGCGCTCTTCAGCACTGCACCGATCGTGCTCATCGACTACATCTCAAAGATGGGTCGAATCTCTACGCTGCCCATGCCTTCGTATTGCAGCATGTTTGCGTAGCCAATCGCCTGATCCAGATCTTTGCAGTCGAGCAGGTAGTACCCACCCAGTTGCTCCTTGGTTTCAGCGAACGGACCGTCACTGACGGTGATCTTGCCGTTGCGCTGGCGGACGCTGGTGGCCGCATGCGTGTCAACGAGGCGGTTGCCGCCCAGATAGGCGCCATCGGCAGTCGCTTTTTCGACGGTGGCCTGATGCCGGCCGATCACCCGCATTTGCTCTTCTTCCGGCATCGCCGCCCAGCGTTCTTCGGCATCGTAGATCAACATGACGTATTGCATGATAGTGCTCCTGTAGTTGGTTGTCATGATAAATGACGAACCAGCGCGACGCTTTACGACAGCATCCGACGATTTTTTTCATTTTTCTTTATTTTTTCATGAGATGGCCGCTAATCCCCCATGGAGAAAGGCGTCCATCTCGCAGAGATGCGCCCGGAAATGACGGAGGCATCGCGGGCATGGCCGTAATCTGGCGCCGCATTAGAATCACCCTGATCGCGCTGTCGAGCGGCGCGGTGATGATGTTGTGGGCGTTGCAGAGATTTGAAAGCAACCCGCAAGCGGGATTGTTGGCCGCCGCGTGGTTGCCATGGGTCATACTGGCGGTGACCTGCGGGATCACACTGTTCACGACGCTACCCAAGAATCGCGCGCTGTATGCCGAGTCCTATGCAATCGGCAAAGTCGCTGAGAACCGCGCACAATTTCTGGCATCGATCATCGACAATCTGCCGGCCATTATTTTCGTTAAGGATGCAGACACGCTCGAATACGTCACGATGAACAAGACGTGCGAGTCGTTCTTCGGGCGCAGCATCGAGGAGATTCGGGGCAAAACCGATCACGACCTTTACGGGGCAGACGCTGCTGATCCGGTCACCGCTGCTGACCGGCTGGCGCTGACACAGACCGATGTTCTCGATGCCGGCGAGGCAACGATGACGGGTATCACCGGCGAGGTGAAGACGCTGCACACGCGCAAGGTCGCGATCCGCGACTCCGACGGCCGAGCGCGTTATCTGCTTGGTATCTCGATGGACGTTACCGAAGAACAACGCATCCGTGCGGCGTTGAAAGAGAGCGAAGCCCGATTCCAGGCCATCATTAGCTCCGCTGAGCTCGGCATTGTTACGCTGAATGCGGACGGCAGGATCGTTAGCACCAACCAGTCGGCTATCGATTTGTTTGGTGGCGATGAGGATGACTTGCTCGAACGTCACTACACCGATTTTATCCGCGAAACGGAACGCGAGACGTCCACCGATCGGTTTGATGCTATGCGCAAAGGTTCCGATGACGAAGAGGTGATTCGTGCGCGTGAATTCACCGGGATTCGAGTCAATGGCGATGTGTTCCCGATGTGGCGATCGGTGGCGCGTGTCGATATTGAGAACGAGTTCCTGTTGGCAGTGATGTTCCGGGACTTGACGGAAGAGAAGGCGGCTGAGCAAACATTGATTGCGGCTCGCGAGCAGGCCGAAGATGCGAACCGCGCCAAATCGGAGTTTCTGGCGACGATGTCACACGAGCTGCGCACGCCATTAAACGCGATTATTGGTTTTGGTGAGTTGCTCGGTGAAGACGCGAAAGCTGAGGGCGACGAGACGGCGGTGAGCTATGTGCAGCATATTCAGGATGCCGGCGGGCAGTTGTTGTCGCTGATTGATGATGTATTGGATCTTGCCAAGATCGAGGCGGGCCAAGTCGAGGTGGAACGCCGCCCGACGGATCTCGCGGCGCTGGCGACACAGACCGCCAACACGCTGCGCGGCGTTGTTGAGAAAAACGGCAATCAGCTTGTGCTGGATGTCGGCGAACTGCCTGATTCGGTGGATACCGACGCGGTGCGCGTGCAGCAGATTATGACCAACCTGCTGAGCAATGCTGCCAAATTCACGGAGAACTGCACGGTGACGTTGTCGCTGCAACCGGAGCCGGGTGTACAGCCGATGCTGGCCATTTCGGTGCGCGATACGGGTATAGGTATTCCTGAGGCCAAGCCCCGTGCCACCGTACTTTCTGGTGGTCGAGGCATCCGCCTGACCGAAGGCCGTCAGCACGTGCGCGAGCTTGTCTTCGGGGATACCGACGCCAGTGTCGCTGACTTTTATCTCTAGCGCGCCGTCCAGCGCATCCAGCGACAGTTTCACCACACCGTTCTGCGTAAACTTCGCCGCGTTACCCAGCAGGTTGGTCATAATCTGTTGCAGCTTCACTGGGTCGGTGTCGATTCTGTCCGGCAGCTCACCGAGATGCAGCTCGAACCGGTTGCCGTTTTGCTGAATGAGACCGCGCAGCGTGTTCGCCGTCGATTTGGCGAGC
>JBCAZB010000291.1:0-4072 GCA_038533315.1 Pseudomonadota bacterium
GATGTCCTCGGGGCGCGGCAATATCTTGCGTGACCGTGATCTCTTGCATCTGTTGGTCGATTATGAAGACTTTCTGGAGCGCTATGGCTTCGCGAAGGCGTTCTATGTTGACTACCTGTTTCTTTTTACGCCCGATTTCAGGCAAGCGTTTGAATACGATATCGATTTGCAGCTAACCGAAGAGGTCTTTGCTATGTTCGAGTCGGGAAAGCCGAACGTCCATTACGACTTCGAAAAAATGGTTGTGGATCCAGCTTTCCGAAATGCCGTGGAAGAACTGATGTTTATCCACAGCGGCTCCGTTATGTGGCGCAAACGGATCAGCGCACGCGTGGATGAGATCCGACAAAATCTCGCCGACAGTCAGCGGTAAATGTGGGGCACGATACAGGTGCAGTTTGATGTCCAGTATTGAGAGGGTTTAATGCGTCTGAGCCTGCCTCCGCTAATTGGAAAGTCTTCTTCGTTTCAAAGATTGCAATTACAATCCGCCAAGTAGCGAATCGGATGATCAAGGGCGAGCTCGGCAAACACGTTGTTAGTGAGCGGTGATGCGCGAACAAGAGACAAAGAACCGAAACTTAGGGGTAAGCGTTGCCCCGATGATGGATTGGACGGACCGGCACTGCCGGTATTTCCTGCGGCTGCTCTCACCGCATGCGACGCTCTATACGGAGATGGTGACCGCTGCTGCGATCCATCATGGCGATCGCGAGAAGCTGCTGCAATTCAATGACGCTGAGCATCCCGTTGTTCTGCAGGTCGGCGGCAGTGATCCGGAATTGATGGCAGCTGCGGCCTTAGCCGGCGAGCAGGCTGGATACGACGCGATCAACATCAATGTTGGGTGCCCGAGCGAGCGTGTACAGAGTGGCAGCTTCGGCGCCTGCCTGATGGCAGAGCCCGAGCTGGTCGCGCGTTGTTTTGAGGCGATGCAGACACGTGTGTCCGTACCGGTCACCGTGAAGTGTCGACTCGGTATCGACGAGCAGGATAGCGAGGCATTTTTCCTGAAGTTTATCGACACGCTGCGCGATGCCGGTTGCCAGCACTTCGATGTGCATGCTCGGATCGCGATTCTGAAAGGTCTCAGTCCCAAAGAAAATCGAATGATACCGCCGCTGAATTATCAGCGGGTTTTTGACCTGAAGTCGCGTTATCCAGAGCTTACTGTGTTTCTCAATGGTGGCGTCAACACCGATGCGCTGGTGGATACGGCGCTGCCTGTGGTCGATGGTGTCATGATTGGCAGGGAGGCTTACCACAATCCTTATTGGCTCGCGGTGTTGGATGCCAGGCTGCACAACAACACAGCACCAGCGAGACGCGATGTCGTGCACGCGATGGTTGAGTATGCGGAAAATGCTATGCGTCAAGGGGCGTTGTTGAAACACATCACGCGCCACATGCTGGGACTGTTTGCCGGCGAACCGGGCGCGCGCCTGTGGCGTCGTACGCTCAGTGAAAAAGCGCATCAGCCAGATGCAACGCCGCAACTATTGCTGGAGGCATTGGCTGCGCGAGATCGCATCGCCGCTTAGTGCATCACGAGGCTGGCAGGCACGCAGTGCTGTCGATACAATGCCGCCGCGCGTAGCAACGCGCCAATCATCAGCTCGATACGAGGTAACGTCATGGGGCGTCAGTCCAAATCAAAAGCATCCCCGGCCACGTTGGCGCAAAACGCCGATCGACACGAGCTGTATGAGCGCTCGGTCCAGGACGTAGAAACCGAAATCGACTTTGTTGACGATACGTATTTTCAGTTACGCGGGAAACGCGCGACGCTGTTTCGAGAAGATTTCTGTGGCACTGCCAGTGCCAGTTGCGAATGGGTCAAGCGGCGAGGCAAGAATCATGCAATCGGCGTCGACTTCGATCGACCAACCCTCGACTGGGGGCTGGATCATCGGGTCTCGCTTTTGGAAGCAAAGCAACAATTGCGTATCCGGTTACAGCACGATGACGTACTTAAGGTCTCAACGCTGCCGGCGGATATCATCGGCGCATTCAATTTCTCGTATTTTACGTTCAAGGACCGCGATACGCTCAGAAGGTATTTCAGTCAGGCGCACGCAGGCCTCGCGGACGATGGGCTGTTCATTCTCGACGCATTCGGTGGGTCGGAAGCCCATTCAGAGCTGAAAGAGAAAACCAAGCATGATGATTTCACCTATGTTTGGCATCAAAAGAAGTATCGTCCGGTGACAGGCCACCTGTTGTGCCATATTCACTTCCACTTTGCCGATGGCTCGAAGATGAAAAAGGCCTTTACCTACGATTGGCGTCTATGGAGTTTGCCTGAGATCAGAGAATTGTTGTCGGAGGCAGGTTTTTCCAACGTTGTCGTGTACTGGGAAGGCACCGATGAAGACGGTGAGGCCAATGGTGAGTTTGCGCCAAGCGCCGGTGGAGACGCAGATCCTGCATGGATTGCCTATATCGTCGCCGAAAAGTGATGTCCCTAGTGCCGAACGTCGGCAATACCCGTCCCGCGAGGGTGGGAATCTGTAGATTATGGTATACACTCACCTTGTTGTGAGGAGTGTTGCCCGTGGTTAAAGGCGCATGAGCGAAGAATTGGAAGTAGCCATTGTGTTTGCTGATGTTGTCGGCAGCACCCAGCTCTATGAAACACTGGGCGACGACGCGGCGCGTGAGGTCGTTCGTAAGTGTCTCGAAATCATGATCAACGCGACCGAGTCGAATGGCGGCACCGTCATCAAGACAATGGGCGATGAGGTCATGTCTATTTTCGATGAGGCGGATGCGGCCATCAATGCCTCGGTTCAGATGCAAAAACAGATTTCGGACGGCAAGGGTTTGGTGCCTGATGGCCAAAGTATCGCCATACGTATCGGTTGCCACTACGGCATCGTGGCGCGAGAGCCGAATGATATCTTCGGCGCGGCGGTACATACCGCGAATCGCATGACTTCACAGGCGAAAGCCCGCCAGATCGTCACCACCGGTTCCACTGTTGACTTGCTCAGCGACACCTGGGGCAAACAGGCGCGTCAAATCGACTTGGCAGTCGTGAAAGGCAAGAAGGACGAGGTCGCGCTGTTTGAAATCCTCTGGCAGCAAGGCGAAGAGGCCACCAGCATGTTGCCGACCATCGGCTGGTCTCAGAACAGTGCGGAACAACGGCTGACGTTATCGTTTGGCGGTCGCCAGATGCGCATCGACCCGAGCCGCCAGCAAATCACACTGGGTCGCGCAGAAGACAACGATATCGTCGTCAAAGGCAACCTGATTTCGCGCGTTCACGCGCGTATCGAAAAACGGCGTAACAAGTACTTTCTCGTTGACGAATCGACGAATGGGTCCTTCTTGCTCACTATCGCCGGTAGCGAGTCTTTCGTGCGTCGCGACAGTATCGAACTGGTCGGTGAGGGCATTATCGGTCTTGGCAAGGTCGCCAAACCAGGGACACCGCTTGCGGTGCACTACATGCTCGAAGCGGTCAGCGAAACCACAGCCTGAACGTCATTCCGCTCTTTTTTGACGGGCGTTGCATTCAACTGAGCCAAAAAAAAAACCGCCGATCCGAAGATCGACGGTTAGTAGTTCTGGCTAGTTAGGGGGAGAAGCCAGACTAGACCTCAGGGGGGGAGGTCACACAGACTTAGGAAGCCTGTGCTGCGTCAGCTACTGCCGACGATACTTTTTTAGCGGCCGATGTCGCTTTCGCTTTAGCGCGACGAACCGGCTTTTTGCGAGCCACTTTTTTCGCCGTTTTCTTTGCGGTCTTGACCGCTTTTTCTGCCGTGCTGTTACCACCGAAGCTGGTCACAACCGAACCGAATTCAGCAGCCGCACCGCGAACAATGCCAAACGCGCTTTTGACGTTATCAACGTAGAACGCTGCGGTGCCCGGCACGATGCTACGCTGCTGTGCCAGCAACTCGCGCAGGCTTTCGGCGCGAGAGGCATCACGCAGGCGCTTTGCGACGTTGTCGATGCTGTCCTGAGCAGTCTTGCTTTGCAGCTCAATCAGCTCTTTAGACATACGGAAGGTAATGGCGTTGACCGCCAGACCCGCTTTTGAAACTTTCTGTACCGGCTTTTT
>JBCAZB010000292.1:0-4058 GCA_038533315.1 Pseudomonadota bacterium
GAGATCGCGAAAGCCGGATTCCGTATCGAGGGTAAACATCACCCCGCTGGCACCACGATCACTGCGCACCATGTGTTGAATGCCTGCGGATAACGCCACTTGCTCATGGGAATACCCTTGATGCACGCGGTAAGCGATGGCGCGGTCGTTAAAGAGGCTGGCAAACACTTCGCGCATGGCGTCGATCACATTATCGAATCCACGAATATTGAGAAACGTTTCCTGTTGTCCGGCAAACGACGCATCTGGTAGATCCTCTGCTGTGGCTGAGGAACGCACGGCGACCGCGATGTCCCGCCCGCCAGACATGGTTTCCCAAGCCGCCGCCATGTCTTCCCGCAGCTGCGCTGGCAGCGGTGCGTCCATAATCCAGCTGCGAATATCTCCGCCGGCGGAGGTGAGTGCGCCGATGTCATCGACATCGAGATCGACCAGACGATCGGCAATGCGCTTGTCGAGATCATCGTGCGCCAGAAAAACGCGATAGGCCTCTGCGGTCGTCGCAAATCCGCCCGGGACGGTGACGCCAAGGCTTGCCAGATTGCTGATCATTTCGCCGAGGGAGGCGTTTTTGCCGCCGACGCGCTCAACGTCAGACATGCCAAGTTGCTCAAAAGGAATGACGTATGGATTCACGGTGCGCTCTCTTGTTGGTATACGGCCCCATGGGTGGCCTGTTGCAGGTCCCCACCGCGAGTCTTAGCCTCTCCGCCCGGCATCCCGCGCTGGCGCGGCCGACATTATACCGGTGTCCAAACGAAAACGCTTGTCGACGTCACATTTTGCGATTGTCAAGCCTGCCGCGTTCCGGGAATGTGGGGTATGGTGTTGAATATCTTGGGAAGATCCAGTGGTCATGGCGCAAAGAACGGTTTTCTTTATTTCTGATCAGACGGGTGTCACTGCGGAGACGCTGGGGCATAGCCTGTTGACGCAATTCGCGACCGAGGAATTCGTCCAGGTCACGGTGCCGTTCGTCGATTCCGACGAACGGGCGGAGGCGTTGAAGGAAAAAATTAACAAAGCGGCGGCGCGGGACACCCACAAGCCGATCGTATTCAGCTCGTTGGTGCACGACCATTTGCGCGAGATTATCCGCACGGCTGATGGCTTGTATCTGGATATTTTTGACGCGTTTGTTGGCACCCTCGAAGAAGAATTGAAAGCACCGGCTTCGCATGCCGCGGGCCGGGCACATGGCATGTCCGATACCGATACCTACATGAAACGTATCGAGGCGACCAACTATGCACTCGCCAATGACGATGGCGGCATGACGCGAAATTACGAGCAGGCCGATGTCATTCTGCTCGGCGTTTCTCGCTCGGGTAAGACGCCCACCTGTTTGTATCTGGCGCTGCAGTATGGTGTGTATGCGGCCAATTATCCGTTGACCGATGATGAGTTCGAGAGTGGCACGTTGCCCGAAAAACTCACGAGCAATCGCAGTAAGTTGTTCGGCCTGACCATTACACCACGGCGACTACAGCATATTCGGCGCGAACGGCGAGCAGCAGGACGTTACGCCAGTGCGCAACAGGTGAATTTCGAATTGCGTACCGCGGCGTCTATTTTTAAGCGCTACAAAATACCGTACGTCGACACAACCGAGTTCTCGATCGAAGAAATCGCCAGTCGTATTCTCGAGGCGACTGGCGTAGAGCGCAGAGTACGGCCATGACGCAGTCCACCGACAGCAAACCGTCGCCGACGCCTACCGAGGCAGACAGCTACCTCGTACCGCAAACTATTGCCAAGCCCAGGAGCTTCACCGGGCTGATGAGCCTGTACGAGAGCAACTATCTGCGACTGAGGCAGCTGGTGCCGGACCTTGCCAGCATCGTCGGTACGCATTGTTCCGACGCGCCGGCGGACATCCCGTTGCATTTACAGATTCTGGAACGAACGCGTTACACCTGCACGCTGACGCTAACGTATTGGTTTGCTGAGGACGGTCAGCATCCGGATGCAACAGCAATCACTGAGGACGCACCCACGCGGGATGACTGGTTTGCCGACCCTGATCTTCTCGTGCGCGTATATTTTGACGGCAAGTTAGCCGAAGTCATGCGATTCCGCGACGACCATCGGCATAGTGTCTTGCGCAGCATTGCCGCTACGCATCGCGAAGAACTGGACCAACGCTGGAAGCGTAATGTGATGCTGAACAAGTGGCTCGATTTCTGTCTCGACAGCGGCCACCGTTTCCAGACAGATTGATCGCCCGAGCGCAGCGTTTTGTGCGCTGATTCAAGGAACCTGCTCAGGTCTTGCGGCATATTATGCAATATTGATGTCCTGACCGCGGAGCCTG
Source organism: Pseudomonadota bacterium (assembly GCA_038533315.1). Taxonomy (GTDB): domain Bacteria; phylum Pseudomonadota; class Gammaproteobacteria; order Steroidobacterales; family Woeseiaceae; genus CALBPI01. Next base: position 2,315 of record JBCAZB010000292.1, read on the forward strand.
GGTTGCGAAATGAGTTCGCTAACGCTCACCAATGATGACACGACGAGTGCGAGCACCGATGAACAACAGCGTTTGCTGGAGTTGTTCTCCAATCGTGTGGCACTGAAAAAATCGTATGCGGATTTACGGGCCGAACGGCGCTTGCTGGAGGAGCGTCTTGCCGAGGCGCGGCGAGAGAACGATGGCTTGCAGGCGCGCGTCGACTATCTCGAATCACTGCTCAGTGATCGCGAGCAGGCGGATGCTGCGCTGCTGTACTTTCAGCTTGGCGGAGTCTGGCAACGTGCCACCGATCGCTTGCGCCTCATAGTCGCCGAATCGACGGATCGAATTGAAGGCGCCAACAAGGCGAGGGCGCTGGCCGATTGGAATGCCGAGCAGCGCGATCGTATCGATCGGGTCGCAACAAAGATTGAGCACGAACATCTGGCCAAGGCAGCCACGCAACAAAGACTTGAGTCTTTGCGTGATGCGCGCTACGCGGCACGCCGTGCCTGGTGGTTCTGGCGCCGTCGGCGACTGGATCGTGAGCTCGTCGATGTCCGCGACGAATTGGCGGCACGCGACGAGCATCTCGATGCGTTGATTGCTCATCATCGCCAGCTTGAAAGCGCGGTAGCTCCACTCAGCATCGGCTTGTCGGTCGCCGATAAACGCAAGATTAATTTCGAGATTCTGGCTTGGGCGCAACTGTTCTGTGCGCAGTTGGCGGGCGGAGACTTGTTGCACAAGATGCGCCTCGCCACAGAGCGCGAGCTTGGCGCCGTGGATTTTGGTGACCAGCAATCGGTGACGGATTGTCTGGCGACGGTACGTCGGCGCGAGGCGCGTCTGATTCGCAATATGGCATCAAAAAAAGTTCAAGCACTCATCGCGCGTCAAGTAGCTCACCTCGGCATCATTGCGGGCTTCGAATCCGATCACGATGCCATACCGTCAGACTTCGTTGGCCAGCTTCATGTTACCGGAGAGACGGATAGTCCTTTGGTTGTTGATAATGCGCTGGCAGCACCCGATCAGGTCATCAGAGATGATCTGTTCGCGCTGTCGACGCTGCTACTGCGCTAGCAAAGACTATTTAGGCAGCGGCCCGACGCACCGTGTCGGCGTTTCGCCAGACATTGGAGAACCAGTTCTTCATTTTGTCGAGTCCGGCGTAGACCATCGGTACGACAAACAATGACACGATAGTCGAAAAACCGAGGCCACCGATAATCGCTCTGGCCATCGGGTAATAGGCGGGGCCGCCAGATCCGACCTGCGTGTCTCCAAAGGCCAGCGGTGCCAGGCCCAGAATGGTCGTGGCTGCCGTCATCAGGATTGGCCGTAATCGATCGCGGGCGCCAACAATGATGGCTTCGTCGCGTGTCATACCTTCGCGTCGGAGATTGTTGATGTGGTCGACCAGCACGATGCCATTGTTCACCACGACGCCGATCAGAATCATTAGTCCCGTCATGCCCATGAATGTCAGTGGCGTACCGGTAAGCGCGAGGAACCAGACCACACCGACAAACGAATACACGAGTGAGACCATGATCGACAGCGGATACAGTAGTGACTCGAATAGCGCCGCCATGACGACCAGGATGAGCAATACACCGAGCAAGATATTCTCAACCAACACGTTTTTGGTCTCATCGGCACGATCAAATCCGCGACCGAAGCTCCATTCGTATCCCGCAGGCAATTGCAGTTCCTTGAGTACTTTTTCAACGCGCGGTTTTACCTCTTCGAGCGTGGC
>JBCAZB010000293.1:0-4045 GCA_038533315.1 Pseudomonadota bacterium
CAGCGGGTTCGCCAGTTCGCCAGACTCGCTGAAGCGTTGCGCCGTCAGGTATTTTGTCTCCGGACCCCAGTAGACGAGATCCGGTTCGAGATCATCGACACGGCCGCCGGAAAAACCAAAAGTCTTGAACCCGGCACTTTCCAACGCCACGTTGCCAGACAGAACCATCAGATCAGCCCACGACAAGGCGTCGCCATATTTTGCTTTGACGGGCCACAACAGACGCCGCGCTTTATCGAGGTTGCCGTTATCCGGCCAGCTGTTCAGTGGTTCAAAACGAATTTGACCGCCATCCGAGCCACCACGGCCATCACCAGTACGGTAAGTGCCCGCGCTGTGCCATGCCAAACGAATGAAGAGACCGGCATAGGTACCGTAGTCTGCCGGCCACCAGTCTTTCGAGTCGGTCAGAACGGCCGTGATATCGGCTTTGACCTCGTTCAAGTCAAGCTTCTCGAACTTGGCGACGTATTCCGCCTGTGTCATCCGAAAGTCAGAACTGGCCGCGTTGTCGCGTAGACGTTTCAAGTCGACGACTTCTGGCCACCAGTCTTGAACAGATTTAGCTTGCGGACCCTCGCCAGTACGGATGGGTCTTTCTCCCATGCCGAATCCTGGTGGTGTCGCAGAGGCAGAAACGCTAAAGGCTAGCAGCGAAACGCCTAGCCCAAGTTTACAAATCGCTTTGCGCATTGTTTTGCTCCGGTAATGTGCATCCAAAAAACCGTCGGTTCGATGCATCGCGGCGAATACCGCCAAGTTCAACCCGATGGCCCATCGACTCCATATCAATGGTTTTAACTCTCGAGATGCATCGTACGGATCTGCACCCGAACTGAACAATTCAAAATATCAACGATCACTATTGACAGAAGCTATTAATAAAAAACAAAATTAAACAATGGATTAAAGAATTACCTTAACAAAGTTAGTTAACAAGGAAATAATCAGGCGCCGGTGCTTTATTTTGGTGCATTGCAGCAATCCGCCGTGCCAGTCCGATGTCCGCGTGCGCGCTATCCCAAGTTGATCCACCGTGTACGGTGTGAGCTGGACCGGCATTACTGAACAACTCGTCGGGAAACTCAACCTCTGTCGACCAATGTGCATGGAATTCTCTGTCGAAGCATGCCAGCCCGAGTACTTCCTAAGGCGTTGATGGGTTTTCAGTGCGCTGAACAGCCAGCGGCGCAAACCAGTCGGAAATCTCACGAATCATCTCGCGATGATGTTTGCGAATCCCATGTTTATCGCCTTCGTAGATAATCAGTTTGTGAGGGTGATTGCGCTCCGCTAGCGCTGTAGCGAATTGTTTAGCATGCACCGGATCGACCCGACCATCGTCGGAACCATGAATGATGAGTACGGGTAAATCTGGATCTAGCTCGTCGATCCAATACATCACTGAACGAGACTCCAGCGCTGAATCTGGATCCCGCTCAAAGCCCGGGATCCACGTCGAAAAGACACGCGCCATATCCGGCCTTTGCTGGAGCCCCATCTTGAGGTCGGTCGGTGTCGCCTCGACGACGAGCGAGTCAATCCGCGAATCACGCCGCGCAGCAAGCAATGACATCATCCCACCGCGACTGGTACCCCACATTCCGATGCGAGCGCTGTCGGCCTCCGGTCGTGATGTCGCGATATCCAACAAGGCTAGTATGTCATTGACGTCTGCACCGCCATACTCGTCGCGCAGGCGATCAGGATTGGGCGAGTCACCTATACGAGTGCCGCGATATTGACTACCCATCACCATGAACCCCGCGTCAACGAGCGGAAACAGTCGCATCGCAATGTACTGGAATCGCACCTGGCCGATATCGGCATTGCCACCGTGGTTGAAAATGATCACCGGCCATCCGCCTTCCGGTGGCGTCGAGTTCGGCGTGACGATGAAGCCGTCTACCATCAGGTCGTCGACTGAGTAGCGGATCCAACGACAGTCGAAATGGTCGCGCCAGAATTGGTATCGCCGCACGGCACGTTCGCGCTGCGACGGATCCGCATACAATTTCTGCGTTTGTGGACGAGCCAGATACGCGGCTTCAGTACCCCACTCGCCCGTGTAGCAAGTCCTTTCACTGGCAATGCGGGGAGGTACGACAACCGATGCCGAGTCCTCTAGCGACAACGCCGGAACCTGCCCGCAGCCTAACACTGCCGCAAAAACAAGGATTGCTGTGGGAATGACGCGAAAACGCCAGCGTGAGGAATTCAGCATCAAGTGACCGTACTCTGACTCTCCGGCTTACTCAAGCTACACACGCATCTGCCGATAACGCGTTGCAGAGACCGAGAGTGAAAGATGTATAGCGTGTTAATCATTGACGACGATGCGGTTGATCGCCTGGCACTGAAGCGTGCGTTGTCTGGGCAGGCAGGCGTGTCTCATGTGTTCGAGGAAATCAACGGAGAAAATGCCATCAATTTCTTCGTCGGATACAGCGCGAATAAGCGTCGCTACGGCGAAATCTATCCTCCACGACTGATCATTGTGGACCTATCGATGCCGAAGATCGACGGACCCGGGTTTCTTGAAGCGTTTGCGGAGCTGAGGAGGATCAATCCGGACTTGAACAGCAGGGTCATTGTTTACAGCGCGTCCGAGTCCAACGATACACCCGATTACGCCAGTGATTTTGAATTCGTGGCAGCGCAGTGGGTTAAAGGTCAACCTTTGGAGGCGCTGCTAGCGCCATTAACCATCAACGCCCTGGCGTCGTAGCAATCGATTGGCGGAAAGCTGACGTTGGCCAGTATCTTTGCACATGATCGGTATTCGCTGCCGCTCACATCCGCGATTGTTTGACCCGGCACACGTCGGATGCTGCGAACACCAATTTTCAATTGGCTAACCTCTGGCCGCTCTACGATTCGAACCTACGGAGACGACAGTGGAAGACGATACAACCAGTACCATTCGTTTGCGACGCGCAACGTCACATCGTGTGACCACCGACGCTGTCGGTGGCACGGTTTGGGACGATACGATCGAAACCGTGGAATTCGAATTGGTGTCAACAGCCATGCTTAAAGTGATGCTGGATGATGACCACGACAGTACGCGTCTGAAACTCCGTGCGGTGGCCGATTCTGGTGAAGGCCTGCTGGCAAGAAGTAAGCACTCCGCATCGTTTGAGGTGGTCGACAAGCATGAGGTACGAGATGCATTGAGCGCCGAACCCGATACACGAAGCAATGCAACGCACGCTGAGTCGCCTCCCAACACTGTGGACGAGTTGTCTTTGGTGTCGACACAGATGATCAAGGTTATGTTGGAGCGGCCCGAACTCACGCCGGAACAGGTCTCCGATGAGCTACAGCTTGTCGCAGAAGCGGAAGCCGCCGGTGGCTTCGACCCGTACAACAAGAATTGAAGATCCTTCCCCAGCGTGGCGAAACACTGGTTTGAGAAAATATTTTCACTAATTTCAGGACAATGGTAAAAACCGACCGGTGGTAACGACGCCCTGTTGATGCTTTGTCGCAGTTTCCATACTATCAAGTCAGGTCAACAATGACTGACTGACAGAGCGTGTGTTGGAGGGGTTTTGGCCAACATCTTAAATTTGTCGCAGGAACAGCGTGATAAGGAATTCGCACTGTTTCGTGCCGGGGATGCGTGCATCCCAGATCTGGTGGCACGCCATGTGGTGGTCATCACCTGCGGTGTTGCGCTGTGGTTTGCTACACAGCAAACCATCATGCTCGTTTGGGCATTCGGCTATCTACTACTGAATATCTTCTACGTGTCCTTTCTCCGGCATCAGTCAGGACCAGCCTCAACTCGACAAATTGCGGTGACCGCGGCCTGGAGCGTCGGCATCGCTCTTTGGTATGGCGCGATGGTGATTTACATCGCGACATTGAGTCATGGCGACTTTCTGATTCTGGCAGCCTGCGGTGTTGTCGGCGCGGCGCTGCACAGCCTTTCCCAAAACAGTGAGCTCAGCGTGTCTGCTTACGTTGATCTATTTGCGGTGTTGGTGCCGGCCATCGGTGTCGCGTTTGTTGCCGCCATGATACCGGAGTCGTTTGGTAT
>JBCAZB010000294.1:0-4039 GCA_038533315.1 Pseudomonadota bacterium
GGTGGAGGGGGTAGGATTCGAACCTACGTAGGCATAGCCAGCAGATTTACAGTCTGCCCTCGTTGACCGCTTGAGTACCCCTCCGCACAGTAGCCCGCTATTGTCGGACTGTTGGCGGCGAGTGTCAACACATAGTCTCGGCTAATTCAGCGCTGGCGGGCGCCTAGCCAACGCGTCGACACCAGTGCCAGGGCTCATAGATATACCCGTAGGCATTGTTTTTCGGGTAACTCATTGAAAAACCATGCTTTTGGGCATTTTTTTGTAACCACGCGAATGCATCTGACTCTTCAAACGCAGCGGTCAGCGGCGGGTAGCCCGGCGTCGCAATGTCCACTGCCCTGCCGGTGTGGTGCTCGCTGCATCCGGGTGGTGCCAGTGTTTTGAGGATTTCACCGATCGCCTGACCCGCGTCCAGTTTGCGCTGGATCAAACCCGCCTGATAGTCCACCGACCGAAAACCACTGACCAACAGCAGATCGATGCCGTCCGCAGCGGCAGCCTGGCGCATGCCAACCCATTGGCCTGCGGTCACTGGCTCGAGCTGCTGCTCGTTGCCAACGACATTCGGGCCGGCACTGACCAAAGTCGTCGCCTCATCGAACACCGGGAGTCCGCGAGCCGTCACATACTCGGCATCAATACCGAGGCTCGCCAGCGTTTGTTGGTAGTTGGGATCGCTCATCGTTCGCCAGTAAAAAAGGATCGTCGCCTGCTCCGCTCACTCGGGTAGTCGCCGCAGATCGGCAGACGACGGTAGAATACCGCCACCTACGCAGGCCAGACACACCATGAGCAGAGACACTATATATAGGGAACAAGCGGCCGCAATCAAGGCCTTCGAATTCGATACCGCGGTCACCGCCGTATTCAGCGACATGATCCGCCGCTCCGTACCCGGTTATCGCGACACGCTCGCTGGTATTCACCGACTGGCAAGCACTGAGCTACCGGAACATTGCCGCTGCTATGATCTCGGTTGCTCGCTGGGTGCCGCGACGCTTTCCATTTGTCTGGGCCTGGACAACCGTGCCGGACACATCATCGCCGTCGACAACGCGGCAGCGATGATTGACGGCTGCCGCAGCGCTGATCATTTTGTCGAGCGACCACAAACGATTGACTTCCTGTGTGCCGATATCGCAGATGTCGAGATCACCAACGCCGATCTTGTGGTTTTGAATTACACGTTGCAGTTCCTGCCACCTGCAGAGCGCGACGCATTGTTGCGCAGAATATTCGAAGGCCTGCGGCCGGGTGGGATGCTGGTGTTGTCCGAGAAATTTCGGTTCGACGACGACCGTGTTCAGTCGCTGCTGACCGACCAACATCACGAATTTAAACGTCAGAACGACTATTCAGACTTAGAGATCGCGGGCAAGCGCAGCGCGCTTGAGAATGTACTGATCGCGGATACACGAGAAACACACGAAACAAGACTGCGCGACGCGGGTTTCGCTCATGTCGTCTTATGGCAAGCCAATCTGAATTTCGGCTCTTTCCTGGCGATCCGCGATGACCGCTAACGCCGCCAACTGGCTACAAACCGAGCTGACAGCCAGGCTGGAGCGAAGTCCGTTCGCAACGGACCGCGCGGTGTTCAAAGCACTGATCGCCGACAGCTCGATCTACAAACACGGCGATCTGCCGCATTGGATCGAAGCTTTGCAGCGCCTGCCGGACGATCGCGCAGCAACACTCGATACGACGGAGACGGCAGTACGAGTAAACCGCGACCTTACGCCCGTGGCGATCGACGCACTGCGTGCACTGATGCCGTGGCGCAAAGGCCCGTTTTTGTTCGGGGACACACTGATCGACAGCGAATGGCGCTGCGACCTGAAGTGGCAACGCGTGGCACCACACATCGCGCCGCTGCACGGGCGACGCGTACTCGACGTCGGCGGTGGCAATGGCTATTACGCCTGGCGGATGCGCGCTGCCGGTGCCGCTGCCGTGCTGAATGTCGATCCTACTGCGCTGTTCACGCTGCAGTTTCTCGCAGTGGACAGGATGGCCGACTGTCCAACGGTTATGATGCTACCCACTACGTTGGAAGCATTACCGATCACACAACCTTTTGACACGGTGTGCTCGATGGGCGTGCTCTATCACCGTCGAGATCCACTGCAACACCTGCGTGAACTGCGCCAGCAATTGCGGCCGGGCGGTGAGCTTGTGTTGGAAACACTCATCATGCCGGGCGATGTCGACACTTGTCTGGTGCCAGAGGATCGCTACGCGCGCATGCGCAATGTCTGGTTCTTGCCATCGGTTGCAATGCTGACACGCTGGCTGACACGGACTGGCTTCCGCAATATCAAGACCGTCGATGCGACTTACACGACCGTCGGGGAACAGCGTCCAACCGAATGGATGCGATTCGAGTCGCTGGCCGACGCGTTGTCTGGGGATGGTCGGCGCACGATCGAGGGGCACCCGCCGCCGCTGCGCGCGACGCTGATCGCTACCGCCGACTAGCCAGAACGATCACTCGTCGCAGCGACCACATGCAGCGTGACGCATCACGTAGTACAGATAGTTTTGTTCCTGCGTGCCCTGAAAAAGGTGCGCCCACGGGCCTTTCGCATACAACGACACGTCTTCGCCACCATGCGTTTCGCCGCCCACCGCCACCAACGCTTCCTGATGGTAACTGCTCAACGTCGTATCGAGCTCTCTAAGGTCCAGCCGTCGTTGGGTGGTGACCGGCGCCTCGTAAATCAGGTTCTCGCCGCCCGGCTCCACCGCCGGCTCGAGTTGACGACCACCGCGGCCATTCGCGTAACCGATCGTTGTATACGGATTCCCCAAACGATCGAGCAACGGCTGGCCACCTGGAGAACCATCCATCCGGTTGCCAATCGACACGCCCAGGATGGGATTGCCGCGTCGCGCATAGCCGGCAATGGTCATGACGTGGCTATGGTCTGCCGTGACGATAATTAGAGTGTCGTCATCGTTAGTCATTTCATCAGCCACCGCGACAGCACGGGACAGCTCCGCCGCGTCTTCAAACGCGCGAATCGCATTCGTTGCATGGTGGCCGTGGTCGATGCGACCCGCTTCGACCATCAGAAAAAACGGTTCATCAGCGCGGCTCAGAATCTCGATAGCCTTGCGCGTCATAGCCGATAGCGACGGCTCGCCCGCCGGGTCGTTGGCACGATCAAGCTCGTATTGCATATGCGAGTAATTGAACAGACCCAAAACCGGGCCGGTATTCGCGACATCGATTGCATCGAATTGCTCACTGTTCCAGAGCCATTGCGCGCCCGGGCGTCGCGCCCATTCTTCGCCGAGGTGCCGACCATCAGCGCGCCTGCCGCCGCGATTCGGATATTCAGGATCCATGAAAGGCTCGTCGTTGACTTCGGCGGGCAGGAACCCGCGTCGCCCACCGCCGAAAGCCACATCAATGCCATCGCCGTAAGGAAACTCGATGAGCTGCTGCGCGATATCCCGGCAACCCGCCGCTCGCTCAGGTGGCGGGATATCACGATCGGATTCCCAGTTCCGTTCAGGCGCGTGCGCGTAGGTCGCCGCAGGTGTTGCGTGCGTGATGCGCGCAGTGGAAATAATGCCGGTGCGCCAGCCGCGCTGTTCGAGCACCTGCAGAATTGACGGCGTCTCCTGGCTGACAGCGGTGGCACAAACACCCCGCTGTGCCGCAGCGGCGACGGAAATCATCCCGGCATCCGTTTTGACGCCCGTCACCATTGCGCTCATCGTACCGGCAGAATCCGGCGTCTGCTGGTCGACATTGTAGGTCTTGATCAGCGCGGCATGCGGAAACGTATCAAACGCCAAATCATTGGACTCGCCATCCGCGTCACGCTGTTGGCCCGCATAAATTCGCGCTGCGGTCACTGTCGGCACGCCCATGCCGTCCCCGATAAACAACACGATCCCGCGCGCCCGACGACGATTCGGCCGTGTCTGCAAAGCCTCAGCCAGCGCGGCCTCGCCACGCTGTTGCCAGAACAGGGCGTCGTCTTCGTCGGCTGTCATCTCTGCGACGTCCAACGGCTTGCCGGAC
>JBCAZB010000295.1:0-4031 GCA_038533315.1 Pseudomonadota bacterium
ACCGTCATCTACGTTGCTCGACCGCTGGACTTTGGCGTGTTTCCGACGGTGCTACTTGTCGTGACGCTGTTGCGCCTGGCGCTCAATATCGCATCGACACGCGTGGTGCTGTTAGAGGGCCACACAGGCAGTGGCGCAGCTGGCCATGTGATTCAGGCGTTCGCGGACTTTGTGGTTGGCGGTAATTTCGCGGTTGGACTGGTGGTCTTCAGCATCCTTGTGATTATCAATTTCGTTGTGGTGACCAAAGGGGCAGGCCGGGTCTCTGAGGTAACCGCTCGCTTCACACTGGATGCCATGCCCGGCAAACAAATGGCGATCGATGCAGATCTGAATGCCGGACTGATCGATCAGGACACTGCGCGTACACGGCGCGCCGAAGTGGCTGGCGAGGCAGATTTTTACGGTGCGATGGATGGTGCCAGCAAGTTCGTCCGTGGTGACGCCATTGCCAGTATTTTGATTCTATTCATCAATGTGATTGGCGGACTGTTGATTGGCACGCTGCAGCACGGTTTATCGTTCTCCGAGGCTGGTACCGTTTACGTGTTGCTGACCATCGGTGATGGTCTCGTCGCACAGGTGCCATCATTGTTGTTGTCTACAGCGGTTGCCGTCATCGTCACCCGCGTCTCGCAAGCGCAGGACATGAGCGGGCAGATTGTGTCGCAGGTGTTCAAACAACCGCGCACGCTGGCCGTGACTGGTGGCGTTATGCTGACGCTTGGCTTGATCCCCGGTATGCCTAATTTCGCTTTCCTGACGTTAGCCGCAATTTGCGGCTATGCCAGCTATCGTCTGACGCGCGAGCCGCCGCCGGAGCCGGAGGTGTTGGAGGCGGCGCCAGCGCCTGAGCCCCAGACGCGCGATCTGTCATGGGACGACGTGACGCCACTGGATGTGATTGGCCTCGAGGTTGGCTACCGGTTGATTCCGCTGGTGGACCGGCAGCGCGGTGGCCCGCTTGTGAACCGAATAAAGGGTGTCAGGCGCAAGCTTACCGAGACCCTCGGCTTTTTGCTGCCTGCAGTACACATTCGTGACAATCTGGATCTTCAGCCCGCGCAATACCGTATTTCAGTCATGGGTGTACCGCTTGGCGAGGGACAAATTGAGACCGACAAAGAGCTGGCAATCAACCCAGGTCAGGTGTTTGGTGAGCTGAATGGCCTACCGACAAAAGACCCGGCGTTTGGGCTTGATGCCATCTGGATAGACCGCGCTCAGCAAGAGGAAGCGCAGATGCTGGGCTATACCGTAGTCGATGCCAGTACGGTCGTCGCAACACACATCAGTCAGGTGCTTCAGGAGCACGCGCATGAACTGATCGGTCATGAAGAGCTACAGCAGTTGCTGGACCGCTTGGCTAAGACTGCGCCGAAACTGGTGGAGGAGCTGACGCCGAAGACACTGCCGATGGCGACGATACTTCGGGTTGCCCAAAATCTGCTCGCGGAACAGATTCCTGTACGCAACATTCGCAAAATCGCCGAAACATTGGCTGATCACGGCGCGAAGAGTCAAGATCCCGACGCTTTGACCAGTGCTGTGAGAGTGGCTCTCGGGCGCCAGATCGTCCAGAGCATCAGTGCCGGCAGCGAGGAACTGCCAGTTTTGACGCTCGAGCCGGAGTTGGAACAGATTTTGAATAACTCTTCACAGAACGGCACGGTTGCTGGTCTCGAGCCGGGGTTGGTTGAGCGTATTCACCAGTCTTTGACCGAGCAAGCGAGCAACCAGGAGTCTGCCGGTGAGTCGGCAGTCTTGCTAGTCGGTCCTGTGGTGCGACCGTGGCTTGCGAAGATGATGAAAGGAATACGCAACTTACACGTGCTGGCCTACAACGAAGTGCCAGATGATCGAAAAATTCGGATGATCGCAAGCGTTGGCCAATAACTGACGCTGGACGAGCGACACGATAGCGGCAGGGAGCTGCGACGATGAAAATAAAACGATTTCTAGCGCCGACGATGCGCGAGGCCCTGAGGGCGGTCAGGGTAGAACAGGGCCCTGACGCTGTGATCCTGTCGAATCAGCGCGTCGGTGACTATGTGGAGATCATCGCGGCATTGGACTATGACGAGGCGCTCATCAATCAGGCGCTACGCCGCAATCGTTCCGCTGATGACCCAGCGCCAGCCACCGAACCGTCCGACGACGAAACCACTGCAGAAGCGCCAACAGATAGCACGGTGGCCAGTCACCACGATGTACGCGAGCTGTTAGCGGAAGTCGATCGAGGTGCTGCGCCAGCAGAATCTCATCGTATTGACGACACGCATATCACCGCCATAGAAATCGGCCACACCACCACAAACGATGTCGCGGATATTCGTCATGAGCTTGGTGCGATGCGCAGTCTGTTGCAAGAGAAGATCGGGGCGTTGAAGTGGCAGGAGCAGCTCGAACTCAGTCCCGCGGCCGCGCAGATGCGCCGCAATCTGGTGCGACTCGGTATTGCCGACGATGTCGCTGCGGATATCTGTAACCGCACCACGATTGATGACACGGTTAGTGGGCACACATGGCGACAGCCGATCGCCGCACTATCTGCCGCCCTGCCATTATCTGACGACACGCTGCTCAGGGAAGGCGGCATTGCGGCGTTTGTCGGTCCTACCGGAGTGGGTAAGACAACCACCATCGCGAAGATCGCATCGCAATATGTCGTCAAAAATGGTGCGCGCGATGTCGCTTTGATTTCGATGGACAGTTACCGCATCGGGGCCCAAGAGCAGCTAAGAACATTTGGTCGCATCATCAATGCGTCGGTTTTCGAAGCCGCGGATGCGCATGAGCTTGGTGTTCTGCTCGATCAGCTCAGCGATTACAAACTCATATTGATCGACACCGAGGGTGTCAGCCAGCGCGATACGCGGTTGCTGACAACGCTGGATGGCCTCGTCAATCAGCGGCGCCGAGTCTCGGTGTACCTGACGCTCGCAGCGACGGTCGATATCGACTTGCTTGACGAAGTGGTCAGCCAATACAGCCAAATTGCTTTGGCAGGTTGTGTACTGACCAAGATTGATGAGGCGAGCCGACTGGGTGCCGCCATTTCGGTCGCTATTCGTCACCAGCTGCCACTGACCTACTTTAGTGACGGCCAACGCGTACCGGAGGATCTCTGTATGGCCAGTCGCAAACGATTGTGGCTGCTCAACAAGGCGCTCGAATATGCATCCGCTGAACGATATCTACCGAGGGAGCGCGAAATGGCGCAACGATACATGACAATGGAGTCAGCGCATGGCTGAGTCGACACAAGCAAAGGAATTGCGGCAGGCGGTTTCGGCCAAGCCGACAAAGGTGATTGCCGTGACCAGCGGCAAGGGCGGGGTTGGCAAGACCAACGTTTCAACGAATCTCGCGGTTTCACTCGCAAGACTTGGCCGCGATGTCATGTTGATGGATGCGGATCTGAGTCTAGCCAATATCGATGTGTTACTCGGGCTGCAGCCGACGCACAATCTTGGCCATCTCGTGCGCGGTGAAGCGGATATCGAACAAGCCATCCTGGAAGGTCCGGAGGGCGTTCGAATCGTACCGGCTTCATCCGGCGATAAGACGATGGCGGATCTGCCGCAAGCATCACAAGCCGCAATCATCTCTGCCTTCGGTCGTATACAGCGCCAGCCCGAAATTCTCATCATCGATACGGCCGCAGGTATTGCTGAAAACGTGGCGCGTTTTACACAAGCTGCACAGCATGCGCTCGTCGTTCTGTGCGATGAGCCTGCTTCGATCACCGATGCTTACGCGCTGATCAAAGTGTTCAGTCGTGACTACGGTATTCGTCGTTTCAATATTCTCAGCAATATGGCGCGCAGTCGGGTCGATGGCCGGGAGTTGTTTGAGAAGCTCTTGCGCGTAACGGATCGATTTCTCGATGTCGTGTTACACCACGCCGGCACCATTCCATCGGATGGTTATCTCAAGAAGGCGGTGCAGGAGCAGCGCGCGGTTGTCGAGGCCTATCCGGATAGTTGGTCGGCAAAAGCGTTCCACCAGTTAGCCATCTATGTCGATGG
>JBCAZB010000296.1:0-4026 GCA_038533315.1 Pseudomonadota bacterium
CCCAGCGCCGAGCCAGTTTCTCAAACTCTACAAACGCGGTCTTGTTGGTCTGCTCGCGATTGACGTGAATGTAGGGGTATAGGTACTTGAATATGCGGACCGTTGATGTGCGGCTAGACTCGTACAGCATTTGCTCGTGGAAAATTCCGTTGTTGACTGCCACAGCCATGTATTCGTGAGAATTCAGGATGTAGCGGATTGAAGACGAAATCTCGTCGGTTCGCATTTTTTGATCTGCGTAACCAGCGATAGCAAGGCCTCGTTCCTTCGCTGATATGACGACATCAACCGACTTCGTGTATTGACCGTCTTGGTGTCTGGCGAGCACAAAATTGATTGCTTGAGTTTTTTGTGTCCTCTCAAGGTTGCCAGCGAGAGTCTTTCGTACTCCGATGATCGCAACAATGGCGCCAATGCACGCACCAATAGGGATCGCAGCTATCTGAGCTATACGTAGCCAGAATTGAAGGTCACCTGCCTCCATCAGCTTTTCCACAACGAAAAACGCCCGCGCGATATCTGCGCAGGCGCTTTCTTACACAACGAAACGGGGCTAGATACCGGAATCGTCATCCGCTTTGAAAATAGTCATTTCTTTCTCCCGCTTAAGGTTGCTCACAACATAGTAGCGGTAATGCCGCAGAACAATGAAGACATTCTTCTGTGGCCATCCAGACCTACTAAAGTCTTATCAACTTCATAATGTACCATACTGGTACGACAAATTGTCGTATTTGCCGTGCGCAGTTCGCAATATCCCACGATAATAAGTGATTGATTCTTATAATTATCGACCTCAAAAACGCTGAAAAGTTGCATTTTGCGCTAGGAATAGCTGTCACGTACCAAAATGCTGGAGTTGCGAAATAGCCGGATTTTCCCATGCAAGCCCGCTCCGCACTGTTTGACGATGGGCAGGACGCCCAAGTGTCGCGAAGCACAGGATGTGCGGGAGCGGCATCAACGCGACAGCATTGTGCGACGAGCAGCATCCGCTGCGAAGCCCGAAGGGTCGCAATCGACTTCAGGGAGATTGCGATCAATTCCATCGACCAACTACATTACGCGCGCCTTTGACTTCTATCAGCATCAACCCGCACTGCCGCCATACGCGCCTTTCTTTAAGCAAAACTCTCGTTGGCCGCTACCAAGGTCTGGCATAGCGGAACATCACATCGTGCAATCTCGGGGCAATCTATCTCGACTAAGCGGCTTTTGCGCCACGATCTGTGTGGCGTGGTTCCAAGCATTTACGGCCGCCTCGGCTGCGGAACCACCATTGCAACCAGACCCGCCTGTACGCTACTACGGCACTGAAGACGGTCTGAATCAAGCGTGGGCCCTCAACCTCGCTATCGACCAATCAGGCTACATCTGGACGGGAACTTTCGCTGGCATCAATCGGTTCGATGGCGAAACGATGCAGAGTTACACGACGCAAGACGGCCTGCGCGACAATTTCGTCCAGTCCATGCTGGTCGACAGTCGCGATCGAATCTGGGCCGGTGATGCATCCGGTGGATTAACGAGACTCGATGGCGCCGTCGTTGCTGCAACCTATACACCGCCTGCTGGCGGTGAAGGTCGCGTGCTAGCGCTCGCAGAATTCGATAACCACGTCTACCTTGGTCGCAGCCCCGGCGGCCTCAGCCGGGTATCTCTGGAAGACGACGGTCAGATCAAGCTAATCGACGGTGGCCCACCCGACATCATCGAGTTACGTCCCTACGACGATGGCAGACTGTTGGTCATGGCAGAGTCGGGAACGTTCTTTTACAATCCGTACGACGCCTCCTGGGAAACACTGACAATTGAGTCGCCGATTGGCGCTGCCGAGCGCATTATGGATGGTACTTGGTATGTTGGCTCACAAGATGGGCGTGTAGGCATACTGACAGACACTATTGTCGAGTGGCTACCCAACGATTACGGCGACAGCATATTCGGGCTGGTCATCGTTGAGAATCAGCTGCAATGGGTCATGACGCGCGAACAGATGATCGCGTTTGATAGCGACACCGGAAGTTACTCACAAAATAGTCAGATGTACGCGCTCTACGATCCCGAAGGCGTCCTTTGGACGGCGGGCGACATGGGTCTCGGCCGCCACCTCGGGCCACGCTTCAGACACTACACGATCGAGACGGGCGACGTCGCAACCAAGATCTTCTCCGTCGCCATCGATGAACAACAACGCTTCTGGCTAGGGACTAGCGCAGGCGTACTACTCATCGAAGCCGATGGCAAAATCCTCAATCTCACCGAGCGTGATGACCTACCCGAACTCGAGGTACGTGAATTACTTGTCGACAATGAGGGGAAAACAGTCCGGGCCGTCTACATGGATGGCTATCTCTCCCGGGTCAATACCGAATCACTGGTCGCCGAATCTGTTTATCCCGACGAAAGCGACTCGTTTACAAACCTGATCCGTGATGCGCAAGGTGTTTTGTGGGCCGGCAGTTACAACGGAAGACTCCACCGTTTTGACCCTGTCACGGAAACGGGTGTGGTCCACCAGTTCGCGGATACATCGTCTGTGTATGCGATGGCCGCGGGCAGCGACGATACACTATGGTTTGCTGCGAATTTCGACGGCCTGTACCGTGTGTCAACGTTGGATGCCAACGCACAACCCGAGCGCATCGTCAGCACGGAACAACTGGGCGCCGAGGTCTTTTCCCAGATCATCGTGAAACGCAATCTTCCCGGCGAAGAAGATGTGTTGTGGATAAGCACCGCGAAGAATGGCGTCCTGCGAGTCACTGGAGACCAGGTTGAGCACCTCGTTACGGCCTCCGACGTCGATGGCAAGCCCGTTTATTGGTTACATCCGCTCTCTGACGGAACACTTGTGATGGGAACCAGCCGCGGCGTTTACCGCCGAGATCTGCAATCCGGACGCACCGACTTCTATGGTCCATTGCAGGGCTTCGTTGGTATCGAGAACGCCTCTCATGGCTATATTCGAGACGAAGACACACTCTGGATCGGCAGTGGTACTGGCTTGACCCGGATGGACTTAAGTCTGCCGATGGACGACCTACAGGCACCGCGTATCAACATCACAGAATTTGCGTCCATCGACGGAGTCATCAAGGACGTGACGCGCGAGGCCACACAACTGCCAGGTCCAAGAGCCAGCTTTCGTTTCAAAGCGATTACGACGTTGCGACCGGGCCACTTGGAATACAGCTATCGGCTACTCGGGGAAAGCGATACCTGGAGCGAGCCGGCTGACACTCGTTCCGTCGATTTCTCCAAACTCGCGCCGGGTGAATATACGTTTGAGGTGCGCGCCCGACGACCGGACGGCGAATGGAGTTTGTCGGCGAAACAGTCGTTCGTCGTGCCGACGCCGTTTTGGATGACAACGTGGTTTCGACTGTTAGGCATACTCGCTTTCGGCTCGATCGTTTGGCTCGGTGTTCGCTGGCGACTAGCAGCGATCAAACGACTGAATGCAACTCTGCGCAAGCAGATCTATGACGTCGAGGCACGCTTCAGCCAAGCCTACGAAAATGCACCCATTGGTATCGGCCTCGTCGACAGTGGCGGCATGATCTACGATGCCAATCCAAGCCTGAAGGCGTTGTTTTGGCCCCGCGCCGAAGCCGAGGATCGCGAACGTCTGGTTGAAATCGTAGCAGAAGATCAACGCGACGAGTTCCTCGCGTTCTTGCAAGCAGCGACCGCATCGGACGCACAATACGAGCAGCAGTTCGAATGTGTGGCTGATGATGGACGCCATTTACTCGTCAACTTCAAACCCTCCGTTATTCGCCGACAAGATGGTGGCGTCAGCGATATCGTCATGATCGCGCACGATGTCACGGAGCAAGAGCGAATGACCCGTAAGCTCGAGTTCCAGGCGCGATACGATGAGCTCACCGGCCTCGTCAACCGACGAGAGTTCGCCGGCCGTTTGCAGAATCTCGCGAGCCAACCGGGCTTCATGATGTTCATTGATCTCGACCAGTTCAAGATCGTGAATGACAGTTGTGGGCATGCGGCAGGCGACGAACT
>JBCAZB010000297.1:0-4023 GCA_038533315.1 Pseudomonadota bacterium
AAGCGGCTGCGCTTTCCTGTCGACTCGACATGGGCGCAACCGACATGGACGCTGCCAGCTCGAAATTTACATAGCGATACTCCGCGCTGGATCAGTGCGCGCGACGATGTATAAACCGCATCAACAACGCACTGTCAAAACCGTTCTTTGCTATTTGGCCTACAGAACACTAGGGCTGAACAAATCCCGCATCATCGACGCGGATCACTGCGAAATCGTCATCAGCTGGGGCGCCGACCACACCATCAGCATTCACCGCAAAATAATAGAATCCGTCTGACGCCTGAACAAAAGTAGCAGACCGCAGTCGATACTCTTCACCCGTGGGTGCTTGTAATCGAATATCACTATCGTTCACGATGTTCCCCTGGTTGCCGAGCTGTACGAAGCCAACGAACAGAGACGGGACATCACCAGACCCTGTCGAAACGATGGCTTCCCTGGAAGTCGAGAACAAAAAGTCGCCGCCCGTGGTTTCTTGGACAGGTACGAAAGAAAACGTATTCGACAACCTCGCCGCACTGTCGCAATAGGTCCAATTCGATGACGTGCCGTCACTCGTGAATTGCCTAACGAACGCCGTCTGAAAAACATCACCGGTGTCTCTCACACGAAGATCGGCGCCAACGATATAGAGCTCGCCCGTGGTCGCTACAGTCACCCGCAAAAACTGGGACGCTTCCGAAAGAAAAACGTCACCATTGTCGCAAAAATCATCAAATGGGATGCCATCACGCAGCCAAATATCATTGCCTTGCGAATCGAGCTTGGCGATAAAGTTACACGCAGTACAGCCGGCCGCCACATCATCGTCTGCGAAAAAGTCCCCCGTCAAGTAGACATCGTTGGCATCGTCAACTGTGAGCCCGAATGCATCAACCAATCTTGAGTTCTCGATCCAAGGTGTCGGCGCTCCGGCAGAGGAAGGCCGCAGATCACGTTGCCATAAGATTTGTCCATCGGAACCGCTGTACTTAACGAGCACCATACCGATATCACTTCGCATGGGATCAGTAATGCCACGGTGCAAGACCACGACGTCATTATTCGTATCAATGGCCGCGCCATAACCCGTTCGGAAGTTGGCCTGGCTGACGAACGTGCCGAAATCGGGACTACGCCGCCACAACTCTGCACCCGCCTCATTCATTCTTATTAGATCGCCAGACCCGCTCTCAAGCACAAAGTAATCGGACGACCCATCAATCGCTAGGATTGATCGGACAGAACTAAACGTTGCGCCGTCGCCAAGCTCGTTGGTCGCGACAATTGCACCTCTCCGATCAAGCTCACGAAGCACAGCGCGAGTGTTAGCGGGAGCAGGTGCGCCAGTAAAACTGCCGTTACTGCCGCCGCCAAACAAAAGCCCGCCACCTGCTGTTTCAATAAGAGAAAGCGTCGAAACGAAATCATCACCGTCGGTACCAGATGTACCGTTACCCATCCAATTAAAGATCTCGATGGAGATGCTCTCCGCACCGGAGTCTTGGAATGGGTCCGCAGCAACCAGCTCCACACTATCCAAACCGTCCTCATCTGGGTCGGGCGTATAGGTAAAGGCGCCAGTTGCAACATCTAACTCGGTGATAGTGCCTCGGGTCGGTTGACCCGTAATGGATACAATCAGATTGTCACCCTCGGGATCCGTGATGACGGGTTCGACACGGAGCATGCCAAAGTCACTCGTCTCCACACTGGTGGGAGCGACCATCGGTCTACCATTCACCCTGATAGACACAGTACCGGCGTTGGAATCGACCTGTCCGTCGTTTGCAACAAACTGAAAGCTATCCGTGCCGGAGAATCCAGGGCTAGGCTGATACTCGTAGTCCATGCCCGTCAACGTCACCGTGCCGTTGGCAGGTTGCTGACTCACTGAATACGTCAACGAATCATTGTCAGGGTCGGTCGCAGACAACGTGCCGCTTAAGGTTTCTCCTGGCTGGATCAGCGCGCTGGCATCTGACGCGCTGGGCGCACGATTGGTGGGTGGTGGTGTTGGTGTGCTGGGCGTCGAGCCCCCGCCACCCCCGCCGCAGCCAGACAAGACGCCCACGAGTACGATAATCGACATTCGCATATTGCTTCCCTTTCTTATTTGCGTCGAATGATTCGAATTTTTTCTGAAAGCTGACGGACAAGAACTGTGGCCGTCTAATCAATGACGAAGATCACCCGTTGGTGCCCCCGGTCCCACTAACGCGCCTGATATTACCCATGGGATTGTTTTGCAAGCAACCGTCATTTGCCGTATCAGGCGTCAAACCGCCGCGTGAACTCTCTGCGAAGATCGGTATAGTGTGTTTTCAAGAAATTCTGATCGTGTTTTGAGAGACTGATGGACAAGAAGTCACTTGCGCAGTTGCTATTCCTATCGATCCTTCTGTTGCTTCAGGCCTGTCGGCCAATTCCCGAAACACGCTATCTTGCAGAAGCTGAAATCCCTACTCGAGAGCATGGCAATCAGGTTGAGGCGGTTATCCGCAAGCTCGCGCTAGAGTCGGGACTAAGGTTTTGGTCTAAGCCTCGTGAGGAGATGGATATCATCAAGAGTCTGATGCCAATCAGAGAACCGTTTATACATGTCCTATTCCTAGAAGACGATCCACTGCTCACGGTGACCAATGTCCCTCCTGGCGACACCTTGTCGGTCGCCCTTGCGGGGAACTACAAGTGGAGAGAGGAACAACTGCAGCAGCTAGAAACACAAGTAGTCGAAGCGCTAACGGCGATAGGATTCGAGTTAGACGAGATCAACCGATCGTTGAGCGAGAACGGTGGCTAGTACCGTTGAAATCGATTGATCGAACAGGGTTCAAATCCAAATCCCCCTCACGCCATCAAAAAAGCCCCATTCAAGGGGCTTTTTTGATATCTGGCGGAGAGGGGGGGATTGAGTCGCGCCGTACCGCGCTCCTCGTCAATCGGCTAAGGCCGATTGATCGAACAGGGTTCAAATCCAAATCCCCCTCACGCCATCAAAAAAGCCCCATTCAAGGGGCTTTTTGATGTCTGGCGGAGAGGGGGTCTGCCCTTTGACTGTCCCATCCAATGTCATGCGGCTTCAAATTTGACGGTAGGTCAATAACTTGGCAATCCTAGGTCTGTCGGGGCGTTTCATAACGCCTCATCACATCCCACAAAAAATGTGGGACGAATTGTGGGACGGAGGTAGCCAGTCGATGAAGGCGAAGGGCAAACACCAGTCGAACAGACTGACGAATCGAACAATCAACAAGCTCACAGAGCCAAAGCGCTATGCGGATGGAAAAGGTCTGTATCTGCTAGTCGATAAGGCGGGCAACAAGCGCTGGATGATGCGTATCAGCATTGATGGAAAGCGCCGGGATATAGGGCTTGGTAGCTGGCCACTCGTATCTGTCTCAAAAGTCCGAATTAAGGCTTCTAGGATTAGGTTGCAGGTTAGCGAGGGTATCGACCCTCTGGCAGAGCGCCGTAGCGCTCGCAAAGAGATACTAACCTTCCAGCAAGCAGCTGTCGCAGTGTACGAATCGCATCGACGGTCATGGAAAAATGCCAAGCATGCGGCGCAGTGGATCTCAACACTAGAGCGATACGCTTTCCCCGTATGCGGTGTTCTGCCAGTTGATCCAATTGGCACAAATCACATAATGGCGGTACTAAACCCCATCTGGCTAGAGAAGCCGGAGACCGCGCGTCGTGTACGGCAGCGTCTGAGCGCCGTAATGGACTGGGCTAAGGCACAGGGCCACCGGTCGGACGAAAACCCCGTCACCGGGATCACGCGAGCCCTTCCCAAGCAATCGAACACTAAGACTCACCACAAGGCCCTCCCCTATCAAGAGCTACCTCCCCTCATAAGTGATATTCGACAATCTGGCTCATCGATGACGGTGCGGCTCGCACTGGAGTTTCTAATTCTGACAGCGACGCGAACAAGCGAAGTGCTCTTGGCGATGTGGAGCGAAATCGACTGGTCGAACAAATGCTGGTACAGAGTGCGGTCTACCAGACTTCATTCGTTCGCCGGGTATGTTCCAG
>JBCAZB010000298.1:0-4020 GCA_038533315.1 Pseudomonadota bacterium
GCCTGCTTGAACCAACTCGGCGCCGCAAATGACATGCCGGATACTGTTGGTTTGCCAAAGCTCGTCTTCGGAAAAGAAGCCCGATTCTGCGCCAGTCGGCACAAAGCCGAGAGGCCAATGGCAGACCGCATTCGGGTAATCCACAGGTTCTGGCGTAGACGACCTGAACAAATAGTAGTCTCGATCGTGGTCGCGCCAGACGACACCATAGGCGAGTCCGTCGACGTAGCCGTCTTTGACCAGGCCACCTACACGGACGCGACCGGAAGGTTTATAACCAGCCGCAACTCGCAGCTCCCACATAGGTACCTCGGTGTCGAATTTTGGCAGCTGCGTGGTGCGCGACCAAAATCCGGCACCGGTTGTTGCGGAAACAATCTCGATATCGAAAAAGCTTCCCGTAGTTGGTGCGCCGTCATAAAACAGAACGACTTGAATCGTCCCGGCCGGCGGTCCTTCGTGGCGCATGCTACTCATCACACTGACGGGCGCCGGACGCAGGATGAGCTCAGCTGGGTCCTCCAAAACATTCACATTGACGCTCACTGCGGCAGCCAGCGCGGGTAGTGCCGCCAATGCTATGCCACCACTAAGCAGCATGGATCGAGTATCGGGTACTAGTAGTCTCTTGATGCGATGTTTTATTCGTTGTGGTCCGCCAAAACCAGCGACTACCGTGTTGCGTCTTTGATGTGCACAGGCGAGCAATGTATCGGCATATTCAGCTCGGTCTATGCCGCCATGAACCACCGCATCATCGCAGGCCTCTTCCACCAGATCTTCGTTTGCCAGAACTAGCGCCCGGACGAACGGGTGCCACCAAAGCAACGCGTAAACCACATTGGCCGCCAAAAGATTCCATCCATCACGACGTTTCCAATGATGGTATTCGTGGGCGAGGACGTGTTGCCGAGTCGTATCGGCCCATTCGGCTGAGCGGACTGGCAGTACGATTCGCGGTTTACCGAGACACCATAAAAACGGTGTTTCAGTTGCCTCACTAACCACGACGGGCAAGCCGCGATAACGGCCGTCTGGTTTCGCTGCTTGCACCGTGTTTGAAAGCCGCATTAGGCGTCGGCACAGGATTGCGAACATGAGAAACGCACCGATACACCAGACACCAATCAATACTTGCTTGATGGGTGCGGTTCTTATGCCTGAGCGTTCCATCTGTGCACCCGGTGCAACTGGTCGGTGATCGAATGTCGATACTGATCGCTGGTGCGGCGGCGATTCGATTGGGGAGATAACCACGCCCATATGCGCGGGCAGCGGTACCGTGGTCGCTGGGTATGGCGTCCACAACGACACCCAAGGCGATGTCAGCAACAGAGCGAATCCAAGCCAGACGACCGCAATCGTGAGCTTCGGGTACCGCTTTGCGACCGACCACACAATCCCGTAGGTCAAGGCGCCTATCGTTAACGATTTCAGGAGAAATTCAATCATTGTCTTGCCGCTCCTGTCGATGGGCATCAATCAGGGCAGCGAGTTCGTCCAATTCAGCATCGCTGATTGTATCGGCGGTTGCATCCAGCAGGTTGGCGACTGCCGCCGGGGCAGAACCTCGGAAAAAAGTCTCTGTAATACGATTGAAATCTCGCCTCGCTGCCACTTTGGCCTCGACGCTTGGGCGATACAGATACTTGCCGTTGTCGTCGCGAAAACTGACACGATGTTTTTCAACCAAAGTCCGGAGGACTGTACGTACAGTCGCATTACTGAGGTTGTCATCCAGCGCCGTTTGAATCTCGACAGCGCTCGCTTCACCCAATGCGTACAGCCGATCCAAAACGTCACGCTCGCGTTGTGTCAGCCCGCGCAGGCTCCCCTTTCGTCGGCCTCTGCCCATTTGGTGCCTCACTTTGATGCGAGATTAATAACAGGAAGGTCGAATCATAAAGCAAATGTGACACAGAACACAAAATCATAAAAAAATTGAAGATTTGGTTGTTTAGGCCAACGCCATAATGTTAAATAAATAACAGTTGTTAAATTTATAACAGGCTTAACTCCATGACTGTGACGAGACTCGCTCATCTGTTGGCGACCACAACCACTGCCGTAATCGGTGTTTTCCTTTTCAGCTCGCTGTCGGCTGCACCGATCGACTTTGTCGAGCAGCCATCACTGGCAGGGCCGGGCGTTAGCTCCGCCCAGTCGTATGTCATCGCCGATCTCGATAGCGATGCGGACAACGACATCGTCAGTGTTTCCGCGATATCCGGTTCGCTGGTCTATTTCGAGAATCTGGGTACATCGTTTGCTCCGCCACGCGTCATTGGAGAAGCTTCATCGCCTCGCTCACTGGCCGTTACTGATCTGGATAACGATGGATTACCGGATATCCTCGTGACCGATCTCTCCCTTGGCGAAATATTCGCGTTCTTCAATCAGGGTGCCAATGTCTTTTCCCCACCGGTCACGGTGACTGGTAGTGCCAATGGGCCAATCGATATTGATACCGCTGACTTTGACGGTGATGGCGATACCGATGTCGTGTACATCAATTTCGCCGGGGATACGGTTAGCTATGTCGAGAATCTCGGCAGCCGCAACTTCGCTCAACCCCAGAACCTTCCAACCAGCGTCGATGGGCCCCAAGAAATGGACATCGGCGATATCAACGGAGACGGTGAGCCTGACGTTCTCGTAGCCTCATCGTTTGACGATACCGTAGGCTGGTTTCCCAGCAATGGCGACGGCACGTTCGGCACACGCCAGGTCATCTCTACAGCCACTGCGAACCCAAGAGGTGCTGAGCTTGGCGATATCGATGGTGATGGCACGCTCGATGTCATCAGCTTTCCCAGCAACGGCCTGGCGGTCACGTACTACTTTAATAATGGCAGTGGCGGATTCGGCACTGAGCAGCGCTTCAATTTCGTTAGCCCTAACCGTGTCATCGGTATCTCAGTCGACGACTTCGACGGTGACGGCGACAACGATGTCGCCTATTCGAACCAGATTACAAACGGTGATGACGATATCTCTTATCTGGTGAATAACGGTTCTGGTGCCTTAGGGAGCCCAGTCCCTGTAGTGACCAACCTTACAACCGGTTTTACGTTTGCTGCAGGCAACGTGCTGGGTAGCTCCCTGCCTGATGTTGTTTATCTCGACGACTTCGTTCATATCGATGTTGCCGTCAACCAAGCCGGTGCATTTGCAACACCGATACGCCTGACGCCCGCCATCGCTGGTGCGGTTGCTGTGCAAGAGGTTGATGCCGACGGTGACACCGACATCGACCTAATCGTCGCAAGCTCCAATGATCGCGCTATCTACTACCTCGAAAACGCGGGTGGTACGTTTGCGGGCCTGACAACCGTTGGTGACAATCTCGGAGGTGTCTCGGATGTTGTCGCTGTTGATCTCGATGGCGATGGTGATGTCGATCCAGCAATAGCTGAAGTGATTACCGATAGCGTCAGCATCATTGAACAGACGGCCCCCGGTGTATTCGGTGCGCCACAGCAGATCACGAACTTGGCCGACAGCGCGCGCCGTATAGCGGCAGGGGACATTGATGCCGACGGCGATCTCGATCTCATCGCCGCATCGATCTCTGACGATGAGGTCGCGTGGTATGAAAATCTCGGGAACCTCAATTTTGGTGCACAGCAAGTTATCTCTCTGCTCGTGAACAATCCCAGCGATATTGTGGTCGAGGATGTGGACGGCGATGGTCTCGTGGATGTGCTGGCAGTTGGTACGCAGGATAACCAACTCGATGTGTTCCGAAATCTCGGCGCTGGCGGCTTCACACCATCATCACCGGTCGCCGGTAATCTAAATCAGCCTCAAGTCATCGGTGTGGGCGATATAGATGGAGACGGTCAGAATGATGTCATCGTTGGCACAAACGATCGAGTGCGCTGGTTTCGGAATACGTCTACGGTGAGTCAGATTGTCCTTGCGCAGCAACCTCCGCTGCCGGGTTTGACGTCGAACACCCCGCGTTTCGCAGATCTGCGTGTTGTCGATCTGGACGATGACGATGATCTGGACATTGTC
>JBCAZB010000299.1:0-4017 GCA_038533315.1 Pseudomonadota bacterium
ATCAAGGCAAAGACAGAGGTTCTTGCAACAGCTTCGATGAAACTTGGTCAAGCCATGTATGAAGCTTCACAGGATGAAGCTGCTGAAGCGGATGCAGCAACGCCACCGGCGCCAGTCATTTTCGTGGGCAACAATTGGCAAGGCACCATCACGGTCATCGATCCGGTCGACTATGCGGTATTGGGCGTTATCAATGGCATCCCGGACAAACAAGTGCGCCTCGAGGAAGTCAAAGAGAGCTTTGTCAGACGCCTACTTTTTTTCGGTATCCG
This sequence comes from Pseudomonadota bacterium, assembly GCA_038533315.1. Classification (GTDB taxonomy): domain Bacteria; phylum Pseudomonadota; class Gammaproteobacteria; order Steroidobacterales; family Woeseiaceae; genus CALBPI01. The sequence goes on from JBCAZB010000299.1 coordinate 273, forward strand.
CAATCTGGTCGGCGAAGGCAACAACCAATATGTAGACGACATGTACAGCTCGCTGGACGGACGCAGCCTGGTCGTTTCGCGCCCGAGCTTCGCAGATGTCGTCTCGATCGACGTTGAAAGCGGCAAGATCAACTGGCGGTTTGAAGTCGATGGCGCCCGCGCAGATCACATGGCGTTATCACCTGACGGTCGGCACGTCGCCGTATCGGCGTCGACCGGTAATGTGGTTCACGTCATCGATATCGACAGTGGTGAAGAGTTTGGTCGCTTCCCGACCGGCGACTCACCACATGAAAATGTGTATTCGAAAGACGGCTCGAAAATCTTTCACGCGAGTATTGGCCGCGTCTTCTCGCCTTTCGACTTCAGCGGCGGCGGCTTCCTGAAAGGCGAACGCCGTTTCCAGGTTGTCGATGCACGCTCCATGGAAATTCTCGAGCAGTTTGATATTCGCGACAAGCTCGATGCGTTCGGTCGCGAGGATATCAGCCCGTCAATTCGTCCGATGGCGCATAGCTCCGATGAGCGGTTTTTCTATTTTCAATTGTCGTTCCTGCACGGCTTCATCGAATACGACATGCAGGCCAAGAAAATTGTTCGGCTCATTGATCTGCCAAAAGTGACGACGGCCAGTCGCACCGGCTATGTGAATGACTCTGCCCACCACGGCATCGCGATCAGCGGAGACGACAACACGCTGTGCGTTGCCGGCACGATGGACGACTATGTCGCCATGGTCGATATCTCATCGACCGAGCACAGCATTCTGGAAGGTCTTGGCAAGAAACCGTACTGGGTAGTGACCGACAAGAAAGGGGAGCACTGCTATGTGTCGTGGAGCGAGACCGACCAAATGTCTGTGATCCGATACGCTGACGGCCAGGAGGTTGCGCGCGTCGATGTCGGCGATCACCCGCAGCGTATTCGCGAAGGCTTCGTTACCGGCGCATGGCATCGTATCGCGCGGGATATCCCTGAGCCTGCGCATGATGTTGACTCAGCAACCACGCCGTAACGATTCTAATGTCCAAAGCTGGTCGCGAGGTCAAAGCGGCGTCTTCTCGCCGTCTTCGGTTAGACGGTAGAAGAAATCGTCCTGGATCAGCACACCTTCACTCTTCCGGATCGGAAAACTCGTTAGATAGTCTTTCGGGTGACGCACATCGATGGCAATCACTTTGCCGTTGAACAAAGTCTTGACCTTGCTCTGCAGCGTATGGCCCACGACGACGCTGTCAGCACCCATGGCTGTCAAAGACTGGACGACCTCGGACTCCGTCAGATCATCCTTGAAGTAGCCGCGGTACCACGCTGGTCCCGTTGTGCTCGATTGCAGGAATGTGGTGTCAGTCATCTCGGTGGGCGTGAAGTAAAGCTGTCGATACCCGTATCTTACGGTTGCGTTGATGTCTTCAGCTGTCAGCGCCATTCCAGCAAGATCGGGATGTAGGCCGCCATGCACAAAGGCCACACCGTTGATCACTTCCAATACATTCTTCGACGCCATCCAGCGCCCGATAAGTGAATCCTGGCCGTACAAGTCGGCCTGGTGCTTGCCGAGCATTCCGGCGATGTAGAAGTACTTCTCATCCGACGCCTGAAAGTTGCCCTGCATGAACTTAATTTCGTGATTACCGATAATGAAGTGCACCCTGCCACCTTGAGCGCGAGCCAGTTGTTCCAGTCGATAGATCGCCCACAGCACCTGTGACGTTGATGCACCGCGATCCACAAAATCTCCGACCAACACCAGATGCCCGTCGTCAAACGTCCAGTTCAGGTCTTGATCAACCACACCGTGAGCCACCAAAAACTGTTTGAAGGCACCAAAGCCACTTTCGATATCCGACACCGCGAGCACGGGAGCTTCGGTTTCGTAGCGAACCGGTGGTGATTCTGGCTCGCCGTCGATCCCGACGCTAAACACGCTGTCATCCGCGGGAAAGCGAACATCGAACGTCGCACCTTCGGCAACTGTGTCGACGGCGACTGAAAACCCATCATCGTTGTTGCCGCTGAGTGTTCGTTTGATCAGCGATCCATTCTCGTAAAACACGTGGGTCTCGCCGTCCAGGTCGTAGGCGAGTCTGTTTTCGAACAAATGGGCTTCCGCACCGATGAATAAGCCGAAACACACGAGCGCCACCATGAGCAGCAGAAACGTCACGGTGAAGTGTTTCAAATTGGTCCAGATCAAAGACATTGCAGCCCCACGCGTCAAACACCCTCAAGCGTCATAGTACCGACTTCGTCGCGGGAATGCGCCAGTTGCTGGCGCTTTGAATTCTGCCTGTTAACGTGGCGATTGTGGGCTAACGCGGTCGCCGCGACCGGAGTAAGAAAAACACCATCGCGAGCAGAGGTAGTAGCGCCAGCAAGGTAGGGGCAAGCGATGCGTTAAAGGTGTCGGGGAATAGCTGTGCTTGACCGAAAAACAGCGAACCCGATGCAATGAAAAAGGACACACACATTCGCCACAGGTGACGGGTGATGCGCGCTGCGGGTGAGAGCGAGCCGCGAAACAGCGCATTGAGCTCTCCAATGGCAGCAGCCGAGCCCACCACAATGAACAACACAAAGGCGTCAGGTGGCGAACCATCGACGGTACCCGAGGTGCTCTGCATACCCATCAGCATAAAGGTCACTCCCATCCCTGTGATGATCAGTGCGATCACGAGTCCAACGCGCTCGGACATGCTGGCAACGAAAGGACGCCGGCGGGCGGCGGACACCCCTGACCACAACAGATACAAAGCGAGCACGCCGGCGACGAAGTTTGGTCGCTGTCCCTCATTAAGGAACGGGGCAACGCCTGCCCCGACCAGATACGTGATCGCCATCGCAAACAGAAACGCCTTGCCCGCGCTTCGATGCCCATTGCCGCCCTTGCGAACGACCAAGGCAACGGTACCTGCAAGCAGCCCGATTATCCCACCAATAATGTGCGAGTAGAGCAGCGCCGCCGCGCCCAGATTCTGAAGCAGACCCGCATCCGCCGGCACCGCCAGCCGTTCCGCGGATGCACCGGACGCGCAGACAATCGCAATCAGCAACATCCCGAGCTGAGCGAACCTTCGGGTGCCGAGACGATTTACGGAATTTGATCGTTGCGAAAGCATTGCAGAATCGGTGGTTGCGACAGTTCCCAATGTGGCTGTCACATCGTATCGGAATTGCTGCCAGTAACACATCCGTCGAAAGTCGGATTGCTCATGCTACCGATGGCGGGTGGTGGTATGGGCTATCGACTGCATATGCCAAACGCTGCAACGGCTGAAGTACAATGATCCCTGCTTTATGAAGAATCAGAACATCGCCATTATCGGCGCCGGCATCGGCGGCCTTGCCTCTGCGATTCTTTTGGCGCGCCAGGGCTGCTCGGTCACAATTTATGAGCAAGCCGAACGGGCGGAACCGGTCGGTGCGGGCTTTCTGCTGCAACCGCCTGGCCAAGCCGTACTGAGTGAACTCGGTGTCCTCGACACGATCCTGCAAGACGCGGTGCCAATCTTCGGTTTGCAGTCGAGAACAGTGAATGGCTATTCGATTCTGGATCTGGATTATCGCGAGCTAAAAGGCACGCAACGCCACGGCCTCGGCGTACAACGTCGCACCATTCATGATGCGCTATATCGCGCCGCGGAAAAAATGGAGCGTATTGAGTTTCGCTGGGGGCACGCAGTCGATCATTGCGAGACAACCGATCAGCACGCAACCGTCACGTCGAACGAACGCACCGATCAAT
>JBCAZB010000300.1:0-4010 GCA_038533315.1 Pseudomonadota bacterium
CCACTTTCGACAGCCGACTGCAAAAACCGTTTCAGCCAGGGATGCTCGTCTCGGCCGTCGAGGCGCTGTTGGCGCGTAACGATGACTAACTAGCGCATGACTTTCTTGAGCTCTTTGTCGAGTCGCTTGTCGGTGCTGGCCGATTTGGCGGCTGCGAAGTCCGCTTGCGCGTCATCGTTGTTGCTGGCGAGCAGATGCAACTGGCCGCGACGAAATTGGGCCCACGCCTTGTCTGGCATGCCGCTGCCCACTTCGCCATCGAGGTAGTCGGTCAACGCTTCGATGCCATCTTTCAGCCTTTGTTCGCTGAAGACCGCCGTACGACCGATCTGGTAGCGGGCAGACTGGCGTGCGAATTCTGCACCGTCAGCCGATGAAGAGGTATTTGCGGCGTCGGTGAACGAGCGATGCGCGGCCTCATAGTTTTCTTCGTTCTGTTGCACGAACCCTATGTTCAGGTACGCACGTGGATCATCCGGCGCAGCACTGATGAGCTCTTCAAAGACCGCCGCTCGCTGCTCCGGTTGTTTCGTCTGACCGTAGACCTGTGCAACTAGCAGACGACCCTCGATCGGCGAGAAAGAAACGCTGCGCTTGGCGAGTTGCAGTGCTTCGTCCTTATCGCCACCAAGGAACCCGGGCGCTTGCAAATAGTATTGGACGAGACCCTGATGTGCTTGAAGATGTTGCGGGTCGAGTTCGATGGCTCGTTCAAATGCCTTGCGTGCTTTTTTCGCATGTCCGGCGGCCTTGAAGATGCTCGCGTTGCCCGCGAGACTACCCGCGCTGGCGCCCACCCAGTATTGCGCGTCGGCACTATCCGGATAGCGTTTCGATGTCTCTTCGAACAGCGCTAACGCCTCTTTGAACTCGTTGCGAGACATCGTGATGATGCCGAGCAGGATGCGCTTCTTCTCATCGTCGCTGGCCGCCAGTTCCTGCTTTAGTAATGGTTCGGCGGTAGCAAAATCACCCGCTTCATACGCCTCGGTGCCCGGGCTGGCGTGAACCAGATCAGCGCATAAACACAGAACCAGTACGGCCGGAATGTAACGGATAGTCGATTGAATGCGATTCATGCTGAAGCCTCCTCTGGGTATTGTCTTTCGACACGTTTGATAGCGATAGTTCCGATAACGGCGGGAAGAATCCACGGGATCACTTGCCACTGTCCGCTCAGGATGTCCGAGAGCAATCGTGAGCCGCCGAATGCAAAGAACGCCGTGTAGGCGCCAACGCCGGTGCCGATGAGTCCGCCGAAATGGGCGCGCAGGCGCTGATTGCGGGTCATCTGCGAAATGCGAGTCTCACGCAGCGCGCTAAAAGCGGCGGACATCGAGATGATGGCAAACACCATCAAAAGAACGCTGCCGCCGTTGAAGCCGATAACGCCAACGCCGATGCCGAGTACACCGAGAACGACCAGTTGCAACCGATGCAAGGGGCCGCGCAGTGCGTCTGGATTGGTGCGCGTACGCAGCGCCAACAGACCGTGCCGTAATCCTGTGGCCGTTAGAACGCCCAACATCAACAGAAACAGGCTGAACATGCGCTGCTCGCGCGCCACCTGTAGGCCACGCGCCATATCGAAATTCCGCTCAGGTGCGCGAATCCCGATGGGATCGATGAGTACCATCAGCGACATGGTGATCGCCGTCGCCGCCACGACACTCATGGTCACTACGAACAGCCACCCGGCGTTGCGATGGAAACGCGAGCCTTTGCGAGAGGCGACTGGCAGCCAGAAGGCCAGCAGAGCCATCGCGCCGATGCCAATATGTACTTGTAGCAAGTAGCCGTGAATCCAATGCATGTCGGTCTCCTAGAATGGAGTGTGCAGATTAGACGTATTGCGCGGGCACACACAGTGCCGGTGGTCACGAGTGATAACCATGACTTTTGGCCTATAGCGTTGCGCGCGCATCTACGCCACACTCTTGGTATGACGCTGAAAGAACGTTTCTTTACCGTGCAAATGGCGGCCGCTTTGTTTACCTGGTTAGTGGCATCCGGCACCGTGCTCTATGAGATTGCGACCTCATCGGGACTGCAGTATGCGGGCCTGCTGGAGCCGACAGCGGTTCTCTTGCTTGTATACCTCGTCGCGATGGTTGCCGCCTGCAATGACCACTGGTCGGTCTCGCGTCGGCGCATTGCCAATGCGGTACAGCTCGCTTCGGTCGTCGGCATGGCTTACCTCGTGCCGATCAATTATCTCCCGATATACACCATTATCTGGATTGCGATGGCGGCGGGTTTGTATTCCTCGCGTGCCTGTTTTGTACTGATGATCGTGTTGTCGTTCGCGTGGTATGCAGTCTGGGAGTATCACTGGTTTTACAACGGTGCAGGTTTTTCGGCGGCGCTGTACGCCACGTTTCACGCATTCGCGGTCTTGTCTTCGTTATCGGCTCGTCGCGCTGAACAAGCACGTGATGAGACGCAAGCGCTGTATCGGGAGTTGGTGGCGACGCAACATTTGTTATCCGAAGCGTCGCGGCAAAACGAAAGGACTCGCATCGCAAGAAATTTGCATGACCTTGTTGGTCATCATCTGACGGCGTTGTCGATCAATCTCCAAATCGCTGAACGCAAAACCGACGGTGAAGCAAAGGCATCGATTCAGCAGAGTCGCGCACTTGCCAAGCTATTGTTGAGCGATGTTCGCGAAGCGGTCAGTACGCTGCGCGACGAAAGTGAACTGGATTTCCGTCGCGCGCTCGATCTCATTGTTGAGAACGTGCCGCAACTGAACATCTCGCTCGATATCGATCCGGGATTGCACATTGACGATGTTGAAATTGCGGATGCAGTACTGCGCTGCATTCAGGAAGCGATTACCAATACGCTACGCCATGCCAACGCTACGATGATGACCGTCAAACTCTGGCAGCAAGATGGCGCATTGCGATTCGCAGTCCAGGACAATGGGTCCGGGGCGACGGCTTTGCGCGAAGGCAATGGGCTCACCGGTATGCGCGAGCGACTGCGCGGTGTCGGTGGCGAGATTGCGTTCGATTCGTCGCACGGTGGCTTCGGACTCACTGGCACGGTGCCGCTGCTGGGTGTCTGAGCAGCCGCTAAAACTGATCGTCATCGATGATCAGATGCTGGTCCGGCAAGGTATCTGCGGCTTGCTGGCGTTGTCGGATGCTGTCGAGGTGGTTGCCGAGGGCAGTGATGGCAGCGAAGCTGTCGCACTCGCGGAGCAATGGGGACCGGACGTCATCCTGATGGATATGCGGATGCCAAAGCTCAGCGGTAGCGATGCAATACAGGCACTGCGTGACGCAGCCATAGAGATTCCTGTCATCATTCTGACAACATTCGACGATCACGAGCAGGTGCTGGCTGGTATCCGGGCTGGTGCTCAGGGCTATTTGTTGAAAGACGTGTCGCTGGATGACCTGATCGCAGCCATCGAGTCTGTCGCCGCTGGTGAGACGATGATTCAGCCCGCTGTGACGCAAACACTACTGGCGGGTCTGGGTGCCCGGGAGAACGGCTTTGAAAGCGCAGAGATGCCAGAACCGCTGACGCCGCGCGAAACCGAGATTGTGCGCCTGATGGCGGGCGGCTACAGCAACAAAGAAATTTCCGAGGCGCTCAGCAAATCCGAAGGCACGATCAAGAACCATGTTTCCAACGTGCTCGCCAAGTTTGGCGTTCGTGATCGGACGCGCGCCGTGCTAAAAGCGATTGAGCTCGGGTTGATCTAGTCGTCAGTGACGTCCATTCGGTTGTCCCCGCATAGACAGCAACCTCGGCTAATTAACGCGCGCGGAAATCTGCAATTGCGCTGACGGTGCGCCAGCTGGCGTCAGCGCGCCGAAGTTGCCGTCTAGCGTTATTTCGATCGCGTCGATGGCCGCATCAAAGCCATCGGCATCGGGGTTGGGTGTGTAACCAAACGACGCACCTCCGTCGTTGGAATACCGGATAGCACCAAGCGACACGGCCGGCGGCGATGGCGAACCGGACGTATCGAGGATCACACTGCCGCCGGTTTG
>JBCAZB010000301.1:0-4003 GCA_038533315.1 Pseudomonadota bacterium
ATGCGTTTTGCCCCTGCATCGAGACTGTTTTCCATCAGCTCTTTAACAACAGACGCAGGCCGCTCCACCACTTCGCCGGCGGCGATTTGGTTGATCAAATGATCAGGTAGTTTCTGAATCGGCATCAGGCGCGCTCGTTTGAACTGGCTGCTAGCGCGCTATTCTTTCATACGCCGGCGACGGACGGCCAGCGCAATAGTTGCATCGAGAGGGCGCGGTGGCGCCCGAAAGTTAGCCTCCAGCGGGTATGCGCAAGACCTGGCCAACCCGGATGCGATCGTTACGCAGCTGATTCTCGCGACGCAGCTGCGACAAGCTGACACGGCAGCGATCAGCGATCTGGCTCAATGTATCACCGGGTCCGATTTCATACGTACGCGGACAGCGCGGCGAACCAACGCTTTGTTTCGCGACATAGCTACCCACCGGCGCGTTGACATAGAAATAGTTCTTGATGCCTTTGAAAATGGCACGGGCCAGTTTGTCCTGGTGCGCGCTGCTGGCCAGATTGCGCTCCTCGTTCGGATTCGAGATATAGGCGGTCTCGACGAGTATCGAAGGGACGTCCGGCGATTTCAGCACAATGAAGCCGGCCTGCTGGACGCTGCTCCGATGGAGCTTGTTAACGGTGCCGAGTTGCTCCAATACGAAAGCGCCGGCATCGAGGCTCGCGCGAATAGTTGCGTTTTGCGACAGATCCATCAGCACGGACGCGAGCAAAGGATCATCCTGCGGCAGATTCACGCCGCCAATCAGCGATGCATTCTGCTGTGCCGCTAACCGTTTGGCCGCCTCGTCACTGGCGCCTTTGACGCTAAGCGCGTACACCGAGGAGCCGCGCGCACGCCGGTCTTCAACGGCGTCGGCATGAATCGATACGAACAGATCTGCATTGGCCTGACGCGCTGCCTCCATGCGTTCGCGGTGATCGATGAGTGTGTCGTCATCGCGCACCAGAAACGCGTCGAATCCGGGCTCGGCATTGATTTTCTTGACCAGTCGACGTCCGATGGCCAGTACCACATCTTTTTCACGCGTCTTATTCTTCCCGATCGCGCCAGGATCGCGCCCACCGTGACCGGGGTCGACCGCAATGACAATATCGCGGTCGCCACCCGTCATCCGCTTGACGGTCGCCGGCTTGCCACGCTCACCGAGATCAATCACCAGACGTTCCGCGCTGCCGCGTGCCGGGCCAGCATAGAAACTGCGAGCAGCGACAGCTTCGCGCAAATCGAGCACGATGCGTAAATCCTTATCACCCCGTTCAGCCATGCGAATCGACTGCACGACACCGACATTTTCAGGCAGTGCTTCCCGCAACGCTCCCAGTTTGCCGCCCGCGATATCGATCACGACGCGATTCGGGTCGCGGAGCGTAAACAGGTTGTGCGACGCGGTATCACTCATATCGAGGACGATGCGAGTGTGGTTCGCCTCTGACCAGGCGCGCACTCCCTCAAGGGTCGCGTTGTCCGCATACACGCTGATCGGTAGACAGAGCAGCGCCAGCGCAAGAAAAATTCGTCGTGCCATAGCGGTTGTTATTGCAATTATGTGAAACGCCATTGATAGTAGCCTTCACCGTGCTCAGTGGCAAGTGATAATAGCCTACAAAACATGAACCTACAGTGAATAGCTAAAGCGGTTCAGTAAACTAGGTATGGTCGTTTTTGAACAAGGCCCTGAGAATTGACTGGCCAGTTGATGTATTCGCAACCACGTCTGCCTGTCGACCCTGCTCGGCCCAAGACAACGTAATGCGAAGATCGAGCGATTCGAGTAAACCGGCGGCACGCTCGGGCCACTCAACGAGACGGATCGAATCATCCAGATCACGCCAACCCAAGGGCTCGAGTTCACTGGCGTCAGCCAACCGATACAGGTCGAGATGATTGACCGTGAAGCCTTTAAACCCGTATGGCTCCAAGAGCGTGTAGGTCGGGCTGGGTACAGGGCCTTCGTGACCCATCGCTCGCAGAAAACCCCGAGTCAGTGTGGACTTGCCAGCACCGAGATCGCCCTGCAACGCAACAGATAGAGAAAACTGCTCTGCTGTCAGCACGGCGTCTGCCAGACGAGCACCCAAATGGCCCGTGGCGTCGGCATCGACGAGCAACAGGGAATGGGTCATACCATTAATGGCGCGGATTCAGCCAGTGGCGTAGCTCTGTCAATACGTCACCCGCCAACAAACCACGCTCTCCCCGGCGTGCGGCGGAATCGCCGGCCAGCGCATGCACGAGAACACCGGTGCGCGCGGCATCGGCGGCGGTCAGTCCCTGCGCCAATAACGCACCGATCAGCCCTGCCAATACATCACCCATGCCGGGCGCCGACATGCCAGGATTGCCGAATGGGCAGATCGACGGTGTGTCCCCTGCAGAACCCACCAGCGTGCCGGCACCTTTGAGAACAACAACGGCATTGGTCATCGACTGCAAATCGGCCAGCGCGGTAAGACGGTCGTACTGCACAGTATCGGGCGTATTGCCTAGCATGCGCGCTGCCTCGCCAGGATGTGGCGTAATGACACACGGCGCTTTGACGGCTTTCCAGAAAGCGCGATCATCCGCCGCCAGGTTTAACGCATCCGCGTCCAGCACAAGCGGTTTGCCGCTGGCGACAACGCGTTCAAGCAACATCTGGCTCCAGTCCGTCACGTCGAGCCCCGGCCCGCAGACAATGACACTGGCCCGGGCGATCAGCGCATCCAGCGCGTCACTGTCCTCGATACCCTGCGTCATTAGCTCAGGACGCGCCGCGACGATGCTTGCGGCGTGAGAGCTCGCTGTTGCTACGGTCACAAGACCCGCACCACCGCGCAGAGCGGCCTCGGCACTGAGTCGCACCGCGCCAGGCATGCCTTCGGCGCCACCGACGCAGAGCACATGACCAAACTGGCCCTTGTGAGAATTGAGCGGCCGCCTCGGCAGGCGCAGCCCAATTTCGTCGCGGTATTGCCGACGTAAAACCGGGGCCTGGTGCGTGTACACATCGTCCGGCAACTCGAGATCCGCAAACACCAGACGTCCGCAATGCGCAGGACCGTCGGCGAGGAACAGTCCACTGTTCAGGCCTACGAAGGTGACTGTCAGGTCGGCTTTCACAGCGACGCCGCGTATGACGCCGGTGTCACCATCGAGACCCGACGGAATGTCTAATGACGTCACGGGCGTCGACGCGTCATTCAACGCCTGAATCGCCTCTGCATACTCTGCACGCACATCCTGCTTCAAGCCGCTGCCGATGAGTGCATCAACGACCATGCCTGTGGCACCGATCAACGACGGGTCCCAGGCACGCGGCATACCGCCGGACGCCGTGAACTCCTCGTAAGCGAGCGCAGCATCGCCTTTCAGTTCTTTGGGGTCGGAGAAGGCGACAACCCGTACGGCGAGCCCCGCAGCGCGCGCCAGCCGTGCAACGACGTAGCCATCGCCGCCATTGTTGCCACCACCGCACAATACCAACAGGGATTGCAGCCCGGGATATCGCTGACTGATGACCGAAAGAGCCGCCGCGCCTGCTCGGCGCATCAGTGTGTAGCCGGGTATGCCGAACGCATCGATCGCGGTGCGATCGAGCGCACGAACGCCATCGGCGGAATAGATGTTGATGGGCAACGTGATCACGGCCTGATTATACTCGCGCTATGGATGAATCCCAGCGCGATTCTGCAGTGACACCCACCGATGCCGCATTAGAGCAACTACGAGCCGACATTGCGCATTGGGCACAGGCGCTCGGTTTCTCCGATGTCGGCTTCAGCGACCTCTCGCTCGACGCTCACGCGACCTACCTGCAGCAATGGCTCGAACGTGGATGGCACGGCGACATGGCTTACATGGCACGCAACACCGAGCTTAGGGAAGAGCCCGCCCGCCTGCACCCTGGGTCACTGCGCGTCATCAGTGTCCGTATGGACTACCTGAGCTCGGTGTTGCGTGCCATGTAAGCCATGTCGCCGTGCCATCCACGTTCGAGCCATTGCTGCAGGTAG
>JBCAZB010000302.1:0-3993 GCA_038533315.1 Pseudomonadota bacterium
CCGACGAGAAAAAAGGCGAGTCGCTGCTGGCCTCAACGCCGGTCGTCGTGTTGTCGACGATCCTCGGCAGAACGCCGGAGCTTGAAGAGTACGTGGCTGCCGTCAAGGGCATTAATCTGACCAAGTACGCACCGCCAACGCACTAGATCGAGCGGGCGCTATCTGGCTGCCACGGAAGGCGGTCAAGCTCGGCACGTCGTCCATCCGGCTTCCTGCGATCAGCGTCGTTTCGGCCATAGTCGACCGGCCCGTTCGCAGAATGCGACATACTCTTCGCCGAATTGATCTCGCATCATTTGCTCTTCGACAGGGACACGAATCGCGTACATGACACCGAACGAAACCAGACCTGAGAATCCGGCTATCCAGTTCTGGATGAAGAACGGCTGAAGCCCAAACAACAACCAGATCGCGGCATACATGGGATGCCGTACTCGTTGATAGACGCCACTGGTGACCAACGTCTGATCGGCATGAAGTTCTGTAGTGACGCTCCAGTGCCTGCCAAGATCTGCGTGACTTCGCCAGAACAAATACAACGCTGGCACCAACAAAATTCCACCGACGATCGGCACCCAAATCGGGGGAGCGTAGTTAGCAAAATGCAGCACATCGGTCGAAAGATGCAGCAGCGGCAAGTAGGTACCACCAATACTGACAAGCGCCAGTAGGGCGCGTTCTTTACCAACCGCGCGCTTTTCGGTGATCGAATTGGCAGCGGTTTGCTTGGCAAACGGTATGCGGATGATCGTCATGACAACTGCAGGGGCAACCCATAGCAGTGAAGGCCAGCCGTTGATCGGATAGCGATAAACAACCCAACCCAACAACGCGACCACGATGACCATCATCGCGAGTTGACCAAGCATCTGCACTCTACTCATAGCCGCTGCCCCGCACTGCTTTGTTTATTACACTGATATCAAAGGGTCTCATATACAAGAACTTCACCGTAATGCACGGCATTCCGTGTCCAACTTTACACAGGTGAGGCCTGTGCCACATCCTAGCCAAGAAATTTGGTTGTGCGTTGTCAACCAAACCGTGGGTTGTGCGTTCTATCTCTTAATACCGTGCGTTCGCGCACCCGATGAGAGATTGAACCATGACTTACCTGGCATACACACGACAGACGTTATGTCTGATCGCGGTGCTGTTGGCGGGCTGCACTGGCAGCAGTTCGGATACCACCGCACCGATTAACAACAGCGAGCCCGATGTCGGCACCGAGACTGCCGAGATTTTCCGCAATGCAACGTACAACATCGATGTGCAAACGGACGTCGTCTACGGCCAGGGTCAATCGCATGTCGGCTGGAACGCACCGAACCCGATTTCAACCGACTTGTTACTCGATGTATACACGCCGATGAACAACCAGACAGCGCGCCCGGCAATGGTGTTTATCCATGGTGGTGGGTTCATCGGTGGCGACAAAGCGACGGAACCGCCGGTCGCGTTTGCCCGCTACTTCGCCGAGCGCGGATTTGTCAGTGTATCGATCAACTATCGGTTGCTCGGAGATTACGGCACGCTGCCTGATGCCTTTATCGGCGCCATCGATGCACTGCCATTGCTCAGCGATGCCGACAAGGATCAGCTCAAGGCGATGTATCCAGCAACACGCGACGCGAAAGCCGCGTTGCGCTGGCTGGTCGCCAATGCCGAAGCTTACGGCGTGGATCCTGACATGATCAGCGTAGTCGGCGGCTCTGCCGGGTCTTACATAGCGATCGCGCTAGGCGCAAGCGCGTTTGATGATTATGTCGGCGAACTAAGCACGACCGAGGACCCAACACTCGCCAGCACCAATCTCGACCAGGACGCTATCGTTGGCGCTGTCATCGATCACTGGGGCGGTCCGGCTACAGTGGATCTGCTGGAAACGGTCGACGGCGTGACTCGCTGGGCCACCGACGACGCGCCGATTAGCATTATCCATGGCACCGAAGATCTCACCGTGCCCTATGATCGCGCCGAGGCGTTAGTGGACATCTACAGTCAGACTGGTGCCTACTTCGAGCTGACCACGCTACAAGGCGCCGGCCACTCAGCGTGGAACGTGAATGTCGACGGACAGCCCCTCACAGCGCTCGGCTTCGATTTCGTTGCACGGATGCTCGCGATCGAGGTGCTGCCCTAGAAATCCACGGTCTTGATATTGTCGTCGCTGTTGCGGTCAACATATTTGTTGTACGGATCGATCCCGGCGTAGGTCGGTGGCTCTGCTGTCACCACGACGATCTCCTGCTCGCCCGAGCTAATCGGACGACGACGCATTTCAATGACATCGTCCTCACCAAATCGTGAGAGACCCGGTCTCGAGCTGAACAATCCAACGTCGATATCGTCGACCAACGGTGCCGTGGTTTCTCGCCCCTCGCCGTCTGCGTAGAACTTCTCAGCGGCGATCCTAATCGTCGTTTCCCATTGACCATCGTCGGTCTTCCGCGTCGCTGCGTCGGTCACTTTCAGATCGTAGATCGTGATCTTCTCGAGCAGATCGACAACCAGTGCTTGTTCTCGCTCATCGCGTGCCAGCGACTTGAAGCCGTCGACCAAGTCGATGGACGACGCATACGGCTGACTCTTGAATCGATAGCGATCCAGCAGTTCCGCCAGCATCGCATTGACGCGCTCCTCGCCCAGCCGATCCTGCAACAGGTACATCACCACCGCACCTTTGCGGTAATGAATGTAGCCCTGATTCTCGACGCGGTTCAGCGGCAGCTCTTCGATCACCTCACTACCACGTCCGTTCAGATAGCGATCCAGCTCGTACTTCAGGAAGCGACGAATCTTGTCCTCGCCGTAGATAGACTGCATGACCATCAACGCGGAATACTGCGCCATCGTCTCGACCAACAGCGTGCCGCCTTGCTGGTTGGAACTGATCAACTGATGTGCCCAATATTGATGACCAAACTCGTGGGCTGTCACATAAGTTACGTAGTCGATATCGTCAGGGTCCGTCAGGTCAGCTATGAATCCAATCGCCTCCGAGTACGGTACGGTGCCCGCGAATGCCTGTGCAAAACGGGCATAGCCCGGAAACTCCAGGACGCGTGCATAATCGAATTGATACGGACCGAAGTTGGCCTTGAAGTAGTCCAGCGAGGCAACGGCCGCATCGAGCATGACGTCCACATTGAAATCATGCTTGTCGTAGTAGTAGACCTCGAAATCGACACCGTCTTTCTCGCGTGTCTCGACGGCATAGTCCGCTGACTGCACAGAGAAGAACGCGAGAATTGGCGACTCCGATACGAAACGCGCGACGCGACGGTCGCCTACGGTTTCATCCGATACGCGACTGCCAGGTGCAATCGGCACCTGATCCGCGCTGGTGCTCACCGTGATATCTGACATCACCCAGTCCGCGTCGCCGACATAGTTTTGCTGTCGCGCCGATGTGTCTTCAAGTTTCGGCATCCGCAACTCGGCCGGCAGGTCATATTTGCGGCGCGTCGCGCGATCTTGCAGCAAGCCGTTACGGCTCATACCAAACTGCGGCGCATACTCGATGTTGTTCAGGAACGTGCCGTTGTGCACAAGCCGTGTGTCGTTACCACGCGCGCGAAACCCGACTTGTTCTCGCAGTGTTTCAAACGACAACGTGCGTCGTTCGTTCGGTTGCAGCGGGGTATCAAACCGATAGATCCGATACTTGAACGCCTCGTCATGGCGCTCGAGTGACGCGCCCGGCAAATCGATCGACTTCACCTGAACCACTTCGTCCTCAAATCGAACATGCAACGCGTCAACGGGCGCTCCGGTATCGTTGACCATTTCGATCTCACCGCGCGCCTCAAAGCGACGCTGGTCCGGATAAACATCGAGTTTGAGCGTGATGGCCGTCATCGACGGCTGCTTGATGTTCTCGTACTGCAGATACTGTTTCTCGTAATCCGCCAGTTGTTGCTCGCGCATGTCGCCGGTGACGTACTCGTTCAACACATTGGTGTCTATATTTACCGCAACACCAATGTGTTG
>JBCAZB010000303.1:0-3984 GCA_038533315.1 Pseudomonadota bacterium
CTTGCAACTCACACTCACCACCCTGATCGCAGATCGGGGTGGTGAGTGTGAGTTGCAAGACTTGGCCATGGGTTATGGCCGAGATGTGTCGCGCTACACTGAGAAGAAGCGTGTCGTCAAAGACAAAAACATTGGGCCGCTGGTATCCACCGACATGACGCGTTGTATTCATTGCACTCGCTGTGTGCGTTTCGGCAAAGAGATCCAGGGTATTCAGGAGCTCGGTACAACGGGCCGTGGTGAGCAGATGCAAATCGGCACCTACATCGAAAACAATGTCGACCACGAATTATCCGGCAACATCATCGATCTTTGTCCTGTCGGTGCGTTGAACAACAAGCCTTACCGCTATAGCGCTCGTGCCTGGGAAATGGTGCAACAACCACTCGTGAGCCCACACGATTGTGTTGGGTCGAATCTGTTCGCGCATACGTTGCGCGGGACCATCAAGCGAGTTGTGCCGCGCCCCAACGAAGCGATTAACGAGACCTGGATCGCCGACCGTGACCGATTCTCGTACGAAGGCGTTTACGCACAAGACCGATTGCAATCTCCACGCATCAAGACCGACGGTGAGTGGCAGGAGGTTAGTTGGCAGCAAGCCCTCGAAGCGGCTTCGCAAGCACTACGCGGCGCCGGCAGTGACACAGGTTTCATTGTCTCGCCATCTGCTACGCTGGAAGAGGGCCATCTTCTGCAGCGGCTGGCCGGCCATCTGGAATCGGCGAATATCGATCATCGGCTGCAACGCCGGGATGTACGCGATCAAAGTAGTGATCCGGCATTCCCTTATCTCGGTTGTTCGCTCGAGTCACTCGACACACTCGAGGGTGCATTAATCGTCGGCGGCAACCTTCGCCATGAAGCGCCGATCATTGCCCATCGCGTACGCAAGGCCGCCGTAAATAACAATGCAGCCATTGCGAGTATCGATGCTGTTAAGGCGGAGTATTTCTTCCCGATGATCGCGCAGGTTGAGGACGGCCTGATCGCGGGTCTTGCTGCGACGCTTGCTGCAGCGGCGGAGCTTACCGGCGAGTCCGTGCCGGATGTCGTAGCGTCATTTGTGTCAAGTGTAGATATCACGGAGGCACACCGTCGTGCGGCGCAGTCGCTGGTCGGTCGTGAACATGCCCTGGTATTGCTGGGACTCGTGGCGTCAGCGCACGAGTCATTTTCGGAACTCAGACTGCTTGCCGTCGCATTGGCGAAAATGACGGGCGCAGCACTCGGGTATTTGTCTGCCGGCGCTAATAGCGCAGGTCTGTCTTTGTTGGGCGTGTTGCCGCATCGGGCACCACTCGGCCGGCCGGCGGCATCGACCGGTAAGTCGGTTTCTGAGATGTTAGCGACGCCGCCCGCATGTGTCGTATTGTGGAATACCGAGCCCGGTCGCGATTTCGGAACAGAATCAACGAGCGACAACACGGGGCTCCGAGGTGCCGATACGGTGATCGCGGTGACGCCATTCCTCGACGACAATCTCGCGGCTTTCGCCGATATTGTATTGCCAATGGGTACCTTCGCGGAAACAGCGGGCACCTATGTCAACGTCGAAGGGCGCGCGCAATCCTGGCATGGAGTAGCAACGCCCGTCGGCGAGGCGCGTCCTGGCTGGAAAGTTCTCCGTGTACTCGGTAATGCACTTGAGTTACCCGATTGCGACTACGTGGATGCCGCGGCAGTTTCCCGCGAGGCGCTGGGCGTCATCGATGGCGCTAACGCGAGTACCGACTATTTGGGTGACTTCTCGCCACAGCACGTTAACGGGCAAGACAGCCCTGACCGAGCGCTGGCACTGCCCATTTACGAGGTGGATTCGGTCGTACGTCGCGCTCGGGCGTTGCAATTGACCAAGGCCGGTGTCGAAGGTCACGCAGCGCGACGACAGGAGCTCGAAATATGACGCGCTTTTTGTCGGCTCTGTTGTTGCTCAGTGTTTCGCCACAGTCAGCTTTGGCGCAAACCACCGGTGGCCCCGATTTCTGGGTGGCGCTACCGGAGCCCGTTCGTTTCACCATCTGGACCACTTTGCAGATTGTGATGGTGACCGTGTGCTTGATTCTTTGTGTCGCCTACATGACCTTCGCGGAACGTAAGATCATTGGTTACATACAGAATCGCGTCGGCCCGAACCGCGTCGGATTCAAAGGTTTGTTGCAACCGTTCGCGGATGTTTTCAAGCTGTTGTTCAAAGAGGTGGTTATTCCGAGCAACTCGAGCCGCTTCCTATTCGTCATCGCGCCGTTGCTGGCCATAACGCCTGCGTTCGCGGCCTGGGCCGTGATGCCCGTTACCGATAGCTTTGTTCTTGCCGATATCGATGCTGGCTTGCTCTATGTTCTGGCGTTGACGTCGATGGGGGTCTACGGCGTGATTCTGGCTGGTTGGGCGACGAACTCGAAGTATGCACTGCTCGGTGCCATGCGCTCGGCCGCACAAAT
The DNA here is from genome assembly GCA_038533315.1 of Pseudomonadota bacterium. Classification (GTDB taxonomy): domain Bacteria; phylum Pseudomonadota; class Gammaproteobacteria; order Steroidobacterales; family Woeseiaceae; genus CALBPI01. The sequence continues at coordinate 2,445 of JBCAZB010000303.1, forward strand.
TGTCGCCTACGAGATCGCAATGGGCTTTGCGCTTGTCGGCGTGTTAATGGCGGCGGGCAGTTTAAACCTTGGTGAGATCATTCTTGCGCAGCAAGGCGGGGTCACACATTGGTTTGCGTTGTGGTTGCTGCCACTGTTCGTCATCTACTTCATTTCGGGTGTGGCGGAAACCAACCGGGCGCCGTTTGATGTCGCCGAGGGTGAATCTGAGATCGTTGCCGGTTTCCACGTAGAATATTCCGGCGTCGCGTTTGCCGTGTTCTTCCTGGCGGAATACGCCAATATGATTTTGATCGCGGCGTTGACCGTTATTTTCTTCCTGGGCGGCTGGTTGTCTCCCTTCGAGGGTGTACTGGGTGCCGACTCGCTGCTCGGTCAGCCGAGTTTCTTCTGGTTTGCGCTCAAGACGTCGTTTTTCCTGTTCTGTTTTCTGTGGTTCCGGGCGACGTTCCCGCGCTATCGCTACGACCAGATCATGCGATTGGGTTGGAAGGTATTTATCCCCGTCACGATTATTTGGATCGCCGTCGAAGGCGTGATGGTCTGGCAACAGTGGGGGCCGTGGGCACGGCTGGCAACTGGCGAGTAAAGAATGATGCGTAGTTTTTTCAAGACATTCTTTTTGTATGAACTTTGGCAAGGGTTGATGTTGACTGGCCGAAATTTGTTTCGGAAAAAGGTCACGATCAACTACCCGGAAGAGAAGACACCTCAATCGCCGCGTTTTCGAGGTTTGCACGCGTTGCGTCGCTATGCGAACGGCGAAGAGCGCTGCATTGCCTGCAAATTGTGTGAAGCCGTTTGTCCGGCACTGGCTATTACGATCGAATCGGATGTGAGCAACGACGGTACCCGGCGTACCACGCGCTACGACATCGATTTGTTCAAGTGCATTTATTGCGGCTTTTGTGAGGAAGCGTGTCCGGTCGACGCTATTGTGGAAACACGCATCCACGAATACCACATGGAGAATCGCGGCGAGAACATCATGACCAAAGATAAGCTGCTTGCGATTGGCGAACGCTACGACGCGATGATCTCGACGGACAAGGCGGCCGACGCTAACTACCGGTAAGGCGGTAATACAACAGAATTTTGCGCGCTGCAGAGTAAGCGCATGGGGACAATCGAGTGTTAGTGAATTTGCTGTTCTACACTTTCAGTGCGGTACTGGTCGGTGCCGCCATCGGTGTTGTGTTTTCGCGCAACCCGATTCATGCCGTCATGTTTTTGGTACTGGCGTTTTTCAACAGTGCTGTGCTGTGGTTGCTGTTGCAGGCCGAGTTTCTCGCCATCGTGCTTGTCCTGGTGTATGTCGGTGCGGTCATGGTGTTGTTCCTGTTCGTCGTTATGATGCTCGATGTCAACGTCGAAAAATTGCGCGATGGCTTCACGCGGTATGCGCCGGTTGGCTTGCTGGTAGCAGCGATCATGGTCATTGAGTTGACTCAGGTGATCTGGGTTAAGAGCCGGTGCATCGGTTAGGCTGATGATCCCCCAGCTCTTAACCCAGATCACCTGAGTCAACTCAATGACCATG
>JBCAZB010000304.1:0-3980 GCA_038533315.1 Pseudomonadota bacterium
ACGCCGATGTTCTCTGACGCACAGCGTACGGACCTCGTCGCCGCCGCAGCCGGGTACGTACGTAGCGTCCGCGACTACCGCGGCTTCGACGACTCTGAGGGTTGGCGCCACGGTGTCGCTCATGGCGCAGACTTACTGATGCAACTGACTTTGAATCCCAACATCAACGATCCATCTGTCTTGACGATAGTTGATGCCGCATTGAGCCAAGTTCCAGCGCATGATCGTCACGCATACGTATTCGGCGAGCCCGGACGACTCGCACGTCCTGTGCTGTTCGCAGCGCAACGCGGTGCGCTGTCCGACACACAGTGGCGTGAACGCTTCGAAGCGCTTGTTCGTCCGAACGGGCGAAACTGGGAAGACGCCTACGGAAGCACCGACAGTCTCGCCCGCCTGCACAACACACGCGCCTTTCTGCACAGCGCGTATGCGAGTGTCGCCGAGGTCGAAGCTAAAGAGTTTCAGACTTTCAAATCGACGGTACGAGACGCGTTGAAGGCGCTGCCATAAGCGGGTGTAAAGACGCAATGCAATGCCTGCAAATGCTGTTCGCCGAAAGAACTGGTTGCAGGGCGTATGCCAGGCGACGATTCGAGTTAGGGACGCGCAGGCGCGATCAGTGGATCGGCTTGCAGATTCTGGCAGTTGCGAAGTAACACGACTCCGACGTTTCGGTACACGTCGACTCGTCTTGCTCTGACGACGAAATCACGGCGCTAACGCGATTCGCTGGCGAGTACCGAGCTTATCACTGGGCCAATCCATGAACGTTGGTTAAGTCTGTTTTTCACCGCGCACGCGAATAGATATCATCTAGCCCAGATCCTCGTCGAAAGGCAATTTATGGCACGCGCGTCTGCAGCTTTAGCGACCCTCTTAGTTCTCGCGTTTGGAATCTACTGGATTCAGCGCGATGTTCCTCCAGTCGATACGGCGAATTCAACACCAACTCTGACTGAACCGTTTGAACAGAAGGATCGGGCGGCTGCGCCTAGTCCCGAGCAGTTCACGGCATCCGCTGCTGATGCAGAAACTGCGAACGAAAAACCTGAAACTAACGAGCAACTGGCATTGGCTCAGTTCTATCGAGATGAATCGGGGAAGGCTGTAATGATTACTGACCGGGGGCTCAAGTTCTCAAAGCGTTTCGAGTTTGAGGATGGGACGTTTATCGAGATTCCATTCTCATATGAGCCACCGGGTGTCGACGATATCGATGTCGCGGAAGATGACTTCTCTCTCGAAAATTTCGATGAGTTAGTCGACGAGATGACCGAAGGAAACTGGGAAGTACTCGCTTGGGCGAAAAGAAAGACGACGCAATGTCGACTCCAGGGGGAGATTCGCGAAGCGGAGAGCCAATGCGGCGGCTATCAGGAGGGCATGGAATCCATCGTGAATGACATCATGTGGTTGCTCGCAGACTCGGGGGATTCCAAAGCGCTGCGATGGCGCATGAAGGAAAACTACTTTCGTTCAGACAATGATATTGCACTAAAGGATGCGCAAGCGCTTTGGGAGCAGGGGTATCTCGAAGGGCTCATGAGGACCATGTCCAGAATGCGGGACCCATCCCTTCTTGATTACGATAGTCGCGAGGACCTCTATGCGAAGAGCTACGCCATGTTTGCCGTAATGCATGCATACATGGACGGACTACCGAGAGAAATTTTGAACGGTGATGCGCAAGACATGTGGCGTCAATTTGATGTCATGTTTTCCGGCTTTGGCGCTGCGGCGCGCGAGCGAGCGGAGCAGCAAGCGCGCGTGATGCTGGAGTCGAACGACAAGTGTTGTGTCGTGCCGATTTTTCGGTCCTTCGACTAGTCTCCCTGATGTCATGCGGTCGAATGAGTGAAAAGAACAAAAGCCAAACCCTTTCATACTCCATTGGCAATACGACTTACTCCAATGAGTGATGCCAGCATCCCGAGTATCGGGAACGCGAAGAAAATCAAAAAACTAGTCAGGTTGGAATATCGGTCTCTGAGACTACCTTCGTTGTTGCCACTCGCCCGCGACAATATCCCTTCAACTCCACCTCGGACTTCGATCGCTCGTTCGATCAAATAGTAGAGAAGAAAACAACCAGCGGCCATGAGCCAAAATCCTGGTCCTTCAAAAGTGCGGGACGTTTCTCCACTTGGCTCTGGTACCGGTAAAACCCATACAACCCAAAGCAAGAACGCGACACCACCATGCGCCAACAATGAAATCCCAAGGCAAGAGACAGTCCCGTAGGCCGGGTACCCTGCATCAAAATCGCTCTGCGTCGCGCCATCTGTCACAAACAGGTATGCCCGGACTACGAGTACATCAAAATTTTTCGCGATCTTCGCCAGCACTATCTTGCTGCCTTGCCCGCACGCGCCTCTAGCTCCTCCACCGTCAGACGTTGAACTTCGCCCTCGATAACAACCCTTTCACCGTCGACATTCACTTCGAGGAAATGATCGAAAACTTGTGGAATGTATATTGAAGTCGTATGAATCAACGGCGGCGACTTCGTGAATTCACCTGGCTCAATCGTCGCGCCGTTGGTCGGAAATTTCCGGTTCTTGTTTTTTGGCTCAATCGATACGAATGAGATCTCAATAGGTTCCGAACTCAAGTTCGTTGCGTACACCTCGAGCACGATCGGGAACACATCACCATTGCGTTGCAAACGCTTGCGCGCCACCTCCGGCCAAACATGATCTTCAGGTACTCGCTCGTCACCCATCGTAATGATCGTATGCAAGCGCAACGCGCCATCGAGCACTGTTGAATCGTTTTCAAAGTACTCGCTATAGACCGTACCTGTAGAGCGGTCGATCACCCGCGGTTGCGTGCTACACGCGACCAACACAACAGACAGAGCAATACAAACAACAGCTAGTCTCATGATCAAACTCCTTGATTAATTCAGCTTGACTCGTCGGCCCCTGCTCGCGGTGTTCTGCTCACATCCCAAATTGGATAAGTCCAGAGCGAGATACTAGGTGCTACTCTTTGAGTGGATTCATCTTTACTGCTCAGTACCCTACCTAACACCTGCACAATGTAATTGTTTATTGACCGAGCACACACCGTATTCGCATCCAAACTAGATTCCTCGGGGTCAGCCAAAGTCCGTACCCGCAACCGATCAATGGAATGACACATGTTCTCTCGCAAGTACTGATCAACCAGCAGCGGTTTGTGCACGACAAAGATATCTTCTTCGGTTTCACTTGTGGCCCGGATTCCTTCGGTGTACTTGGCCAGTAGTTTAGGCCGCTTGTCTGGCACTACCTGTAGCGTGTTGGCCAGCAATCCAAAATCGACTTCCTGCAGTTTTTGGTTAGCGCCCTGTATTGCTTGAACCGTTTTGTGATCTGTGACGACTGACTGGGGCAGTTCAGACAGGTGTCGCTTGAGCGTCTCGATTGATTTCTGAAGGAATACGAGCCCCACCTGTGACCGCTCATACTCGCCCGACGCATCGAAGCGTCGACGGATTTCGACATTCATCTCTGCCTCAGAAAGTGAGAAATCCGCAAAGATCTGATTGCGCACAATTCGATTCAGGAGTTCCGTTTCGTCGACAGAAAGGCGCTGGCGCGACTCAAGCTTCGTTCTTAGCGTCGTTAGTCGAGCATCCCCGCTCAATACTGCCAAACGAGATGCGTTCGAGTCATTCGGCACAGATGCCTGTTCGTCGGCGCTCGCAGCGCAACAAACGACACATAGGACGAGTAGCAACAGACTTTTAGTGGACTTCACAGGTGGACTCCCACACACCGAGAAAGATCCATTTGCTTGTTGTAGCTGATCCGAAGCGTGGTCGCTACACCAAACACTGTACGACGTGACCACACAACATGCATCTTAAAGCCAGCTTCGCTAAGCTTTTTCACGTCGAAGTGCTGGCAATTCATCTGAGACATCGAATGTACGATCCGGAAAAATGGGCCGGGCCACTCACCAAAGGGCAACGCCTTCGCTACTTTGCGCTG
>JBCAZB010000305.1:0-3978 GCA_038533315.1 Pseudomonadota bacterium
GAGCCGCCATTCGCCCAGGTCTCGTCGATATCCAGAGCTAAGTCGTCGCTGAGCTCAGCCGGCAGATCCTGTGGACGCATCAAGCCGCTGACTGATAACACGTAGCTGCGAGATTCCCTCGCGACAAACCGAGTAATGTCGGCGGTGTTGTGCAAGTTGCCGGGCCAGACGGCGACATGCAGCGTCTCACCCTGAGCATACAGCGCTGCACGCGGCAGCGGCATCCAGTTCTCCCAACAATTCAAACCACCGACAACAAAGTCGTCGAGCGTGTGTACGCGTAAGCCGTGTCCATCACCGGTGGCCCAGACGAGTCGCTCTTCGTAGGTGGGCATCAGCTTCCGGTGAGTGCTCTCGATCTTGCCGGTCGGCGCGATGTACGCAAGTGTCGCGTAGAGGCTGTGACCACCGCGTGAAGTCGGGCGTTCCATGATGCCGAGATAGACAGCGATTTGGCGATCGCGCGCGGCCTGGCAAATCGTGTCGAGATCACCGGTCTCAACGCACACCGCGTTTTCCTGATAGGCGGCGTGCCAGCGTTTCTGCAGTGCTGATTCAAATCGCGCGCCGTCGGTGCGCTCAACCCAGAACGGATATCCCGGCACCAACGCCTCGCCGAATGCGACGAGTCGCGCGGAATCGTCGGCGGCCGCATGGATGTTCTCAACAACGCGACTTAGCGTTTTTTCGCGGTCCAAAAACACGGGTGCAATCTGCGCGAAAGCCACTTTCATAGGGGATACCCCGACCTAGTAATGTGGTGGAATTTCATGACCATCGAGATCACCGCCGCTGTTTTCTTGCAGCGCCAGTAAGGCATCGCGAAGCCGATCGGTCAAAACCTCACATTGCTTTTCGAGTGCCAGAATCTGCTGTTGGTGTGCGGTGACGCTGTCGCGTACGTCCTTAAGTTCCTGGTCAAGGAACGCGACGCGCGCCTGCAGGTCCTCGAGCGAGGGGGCTGTCGAATCGGTCATGGCGCCAACTCAGTGTTCAACAGCCTGTTAGTATACTGCGCGCGGCACACGACGACAGTGCCGATGGTGGGAGACGGCAGCTTGGCTCTAATTCGGTTTGACGGTATTCATGTCGAGTTCGGTGATCGTCCGATACTCCGCGATGCGGCGCTCGCGATTGAGCCGAACGAGCGCGTCTGTATCGTCGGGCGCAACGGAGCGGGTAAGTCGACGACATTGAAGCTTATCGCCGGCGAGCTGCTGCCCGATCAGGGGGAAGTGATTCGTCGCAGCGGGTTGCGCATCGGTCAGCTTGGCCAGGCATTACCGCCAGCCACCGAGCAGACGGTGCGCGAGTTCGTCAGCGGCGCGCTGGATGATGTCCTTGCATTGCGCACGCAGTTTGAGCAGCGTTCCGCCTCGTTGGCTGATAGCAGTGCCATGCTTGAGCTCGAGCAACTGCAATCGACGCTCGATGCCGCTGGCGCTTGGAATATCGAACAACGTATCGAGCGCACCGTATCTGACCTCGGGCTCCCCGCCGCGCTACCGATGTCTGCATTGTCCGGTGGCTGGCGACGTCGTGTCGCGCTGGCTCGTGCGATTGTGGTGGAGCCGGACATACTGCTGCTTGATGAGCCGACTAACCACCTTGATCTGGAAACGATCGAGTGGCTGGAACAGCGCATCCTGAGTTTTCCGGGCAGCGTCGTGTTTATCACTCACGATCGTGCGTTTCTACAAAAACTGGCGACGCGAATTGTCGATATTGATCGCGGTGCGCTGATTAGCTGGCCTGGAGACTTTCAGCACTATTTGCGTGCCCGGGAGCAGGCGTGGGAAGAGGAAGACAGCCACAATGCGCGCTTCGATAAGCGTCTGGCTGAGGAGGAGGCCTGGATCCGACAAGGGATCAAAGCACGGCGCACACGCAATGAAGGCCGTGTCCGGGCACTTCAGGCAATGCGTCGTGAAGCTGCAGCGCGAGAAAAGCGCGCGCAGTCGGCTCGCATACATATAGAGGGCGCCGAGCAATCTGGACGCAAGGTTATTCAGCTGCACAACGTCAGCTACGGTTATGACGACCAACCGTTGATCAGCAACCTGTCACTATCGATTCGACGGGGTGATCGGATTGGTCTCGTCGGCAATAATGGCGTTGGAAAAAGCACGCTGCTCAGGCTGATGCTTGGTGAGCTGACGCCGCAAACCGGCACCGTGAAACACGGTACCAATCTCCAGATCGGCTATTTCGACCAGCTGCGTCGCGAGTTGGATGAACGCAAGACCGTAGCGCAAGTGGTAGGCGATGGAGGCGACTATGTCACCCTCGACGGCAAGCCGCGTCACGTGGTCGGTTACCTGAAAGGCTTCTTGTTTAGCCCGAAGCGCATCATGTCGCCCGTTGCCGCGCTGTCCGGTGGCGAGCGTAATCGCGTTGTGCTGGCCAAGTTGTTCACACAGCCTGCGAATCTGTTGGTATTGGATGAGCCCACCAATGACCTCGACGTGGAAACGCTTGAAGTGCTCGAGGACAAGCTACTGGCCTACCAGGGCACACTGATCGTCGTCAGCCATGATCGACAGTTTCTCGATAATGTCGTGACCAGCACGCTCGTATTCGAGGCAGGGGATCGCGTAGAACGCTACGTTGGCAATTTTTCGGATTGGCTGAAGCACAACCGACAGCTTGCCGCGCAGGCGCTGCCGGTTCAGACACCCGAGGCGGCGAGCGAGCCGGAGACTCGGCGCCGGAAAGTCGCGACCAAGCTTAGCTACAAGGACCAGCGCGAGCTGGACGCCTTGCCGGCTAGTATTGAGTCGTTGGAAGCCAAGTTGCAGGTGTTGCGGGAGCAGACGGCGGCTGACGGTTTCTACGAGCAGGATTTTGAGTCGGCTGTGTCGCCCGTGCTGGATGCGGTCGCGGCGGTCGAGGCAGAACTGGAGACGGCGACGGCACGCTGGATAGAACTCGAGGATCTGGCCCAGCAATTGCGCGGTTAAAGCGGGCCGCGGAGTGGATGGCGTGCGCGCTTTCATGCACACTACGGCACACTAAAAGCGAAACTTGAGGGGGTTTTTTGATGCACGGATTGATGATGGATCGGCCGCTGTTGATCAGTAGTATTGCCGAGCATGCGTTAACGTTTCATCCGCAATCGGAGATTGTCTCTGTCACCGCGGAGTCGCCACGCCACAAGTACACGTACGCAGAATGTTTCGGCCGTGCGAAGCAGCTTGCGAACGCGCTTTCAGGGCTTGGCCTGGAGATGGGTGATCGCGTTGCGACACTCGCGTGGAATGACTACCGACACATCGAAGCCTACTATGGTATCTCGGGTGCGGGATTCGTTTGTCATACGATCAATCCACGGCTGTTTCCTGAACAGCTGATCTACATCATCAATCACGCAGAAGACAAAGTTCTGTTCGTCGACCCGATGTTTCTGCCGTTGATTGAGAAGATTCGCGACAAGATTCCGACGCTGAAAACAATCGTGGTGATGAGCAGCGCCGCCGCAATCGGCGACACGAGCCTTGACGTTGTCGACTATGAATCGTTTATCGAGCCGCATCCTGCGCAATACAACTGGCCCAGTTTTGACGAAAATCAGGCAGCGGCGCTGTGTTACACCTCGGGTACGACCGGAAACCCGAAAGGTGTGTTGTATTCCCATCGCTCCACGGTATTGCACGCGATTGTTGGGTTGATGCCGGATGTGCTGAATGTGTCACGGGCGGATACTATTCTGCCCGTCGTCCCGTTATTCCACGTCAACGCCTGGGGTATCCCGTATTGCGGCCCAATGGTCGGCGCCAAGCTCGTTTTCCCAGGGCCAAAAATGGGCGATGGCGAGGCGCTCTACACGCTGCTGGATGAAGAAGCCGTGACGTTGGCGCTCGGCGTACCAACCGTATGGCTCGCGCTACTGGACTACACCGCTCGCAACAATCTCACCCTCGATAAATTAGAGCGCACGGTGGTGGGTGGCGCAGCGGTGCCGGCATCGATGATCGAGGA
>JBCAZB010000306.1:0-3965 GCA_038533315.1 Pseudomonadota bacterium
GGCGCCGATTGACCCAAGCGCCGCCGATCGCGCCAGGGCCACCGTTCAAATATTTATACGTACAGAACACCGCAAAGAAGCGATGACCGGCGCAAGCCCCAGTATCGGGGGGTTACTCTGCTGCCAGACATCGACTCCGGCGGCCGGCTCAAACGTATCACGCATCAGGAACCGGGTTGCTTCGTCATTGCCCCACCAGCCATGCAATCTGGGTAGATCGCTTCCGTGATGGCGCCGATTGACCCAAGCGCCGCCGATCGCGCCAGGGCCACCGTTCAAATATTTATACGTACAGAACACCGCAAAGTCGGCGTCGATACCGGATAAGTTGAGCGGTACGTTGCCAACAGCATGTGCCAGATCCAGCCCGAGCGTCATGTCGTGTTGTCGTGCCAGCTTGGCAATGCGTGGCAGGTCGAGCCACTCACCGGTCAGGTATTGCACGCCGGGCAGCAGCAACAATGCGATGTCGTCATGCTCGTCCAGCAACGCCTCGAGTCGGTCGATTCGATAGCCGTCAGCATCGCGCGCCCATTCCACAATACCATCGGCAGAATCGTGCCCATGCAGATGCAACTGAGATTGCACGGCATAACGGTCAGAGGGAAACGCATCCTGCTCAATCAGAATCTTGTAGCGTTGTCGCGTCGGTCGGTAAAAGCTGATCATCAACAGATTCAAATTGATCGTCAGCGTATTCATCGCGACGCATTCGCTGGCATCGCAACCGAGCAAGCGCGCCAATAGCGGTGCCGCTTGCTCGTGATAATTCAACCATGGTCGTTTGGCATCGAAGTGACCTTCAACCGCGAGACTGGACCAGTCACCCAACACCTCGTTGACGCGTTCCACCGCGCGCCGAGGTTGCAGGCCAAGAGAGTTGCCGCACAGATAGGTCTGGCGTACGCCTTGCGCGTTAACGGGCCAGTTGAATTGGTCGCGATACTGAGACAGATCGCTGGTATTAGGCGGTGTGTCGCTCATTGTCGGTAGAACAGTGTTGGGTTACTGGGCGTCGCGTCACCTGAAAACGGTGCAGGCTGTAGTGCCAATCGGTAGTGACCGTCTGTAATCGTGTTCGGCACGAAGATCATCTCGGTGATCGTCGCATGACGTCGCGAGGAACGTGTCAGCTGTCGTACATCGGGTGGCAATTGCCAGAATACGCGATGGGCTTCGAGATGACCTTCATCTTCCATGCGATCTACTGATGGCGTATCGATCAGTAAATGCGTGACATCCTGTTCAACGATCCACTCGATCGCCGACCGTGTTAGAAATGGATAGTCGGCACTTTGGTCGTAGTGCTTCGTTCTCTTGTTCGCGGGGTTCGGACGGGTGCGAATGATGAGCGCATCACGCAATTTGCGGCGTCCAACCGCTTTGCGCAAGGCGGCAAGGCTGAGTACGCGATCGCCGGGCTCAGTCGCTGCGGTCAGTGTTTCCTCGCAACGCGCCGCTTGCATATCGGGCACCGAGACGACCGTAGCGCGTAGCTTGTCGAGCGGGATAACGTCGATCGCATCCAAACGGCGATCCAAGATGTGTCCAATGCACTCGGTGTGTGTGCCGTGGCAATGCGGGTTCATCGTAATCGTTACCGTGTTGCAGCTGCCACCGCGACGTGTGTCGCCGACAAAGTCACCCACGGTTAGCGGCGAAGCGGTCGCAGGTGCGACGCCAAAATAACGCGATTGCTCACCTGAGAAGTCAAGGACCCGCGCAATGCTGACGCTGCGCTGGCGTGTGTCTTTACTGGCCATCAATCTGAAGCTGTGTCCGGCGGCAGTTTTTCGTAGCCGCATTGGGGGCATCGACGATAGTTCGGATTGTCGTAGAACCGCTCGAACACGGGCGGGAGCTGCGTCACGATATCGCTGATGTGCAGGTACTCTTCGTACAACAAGTGGTTGCACCGATCACAGTACCACTGGAACCCGTCCAACTCGTGGGGCTTACGCTGACGTTCGATCACGAGTCCTATCGAGTTTTCAAAGCGGCGTGGGGAGTGCGGCACTCGTGGCGGCAACAACAGTATTTCCCCTTCGCGAATCGGGATGTCAACGCGCTTGCCGGACTGCATCGTACCGAGCTCCATCGCGCCTTTTAGTTGGAAGAAAAACTCCTCACCTTCATCAACATGATAATCGTCACGCGCGTTCGGGCCACCGACCACCATGATAATAAACCCGGATTCCTCGAACACTTGTTGATTACATACGGGCGGACGAAGCTGCTCGCGATGCGCCTCAATCCACTGAAATAGATTGAACGGTAACAGGGCGGGCATGTAGTCAGATTGACGGGATGGCTCTGTCATTACGAGGTCCGATGAGTCACGAGCTTCATTGTAGCTCGCTGTGTGCGCGTGTGCTCGCTTAGCGGTCAGCGCAGGTGACGCTCACCGGCCGATATTGGCGTCCCGGTTTGTCGATGCGCACCGCGGTCAGACTGCGACCCCAGACGCAGCCACTGTCGAGCCCGACAACGCCATGCGATTGAAAGTAACCCAGTGCTGACCAATGGCCGAAAAACACCTCGGTCTCCTCGCGTTTGTGTGCGACGCGGAACCAGGGTTTGCTGTAGACGGATGCCATATCCGGTGTGCCTTTTGTCTTCAGGTCCAGCCCCCCTTTACGAGTGATCATACGCATACGGGTGAATACGTTGATAATGTACCGCCAGCGAACGATGCCTGTGAGGTCTCCGCGCCATATCGCTGGCTTATTGCCATACATGTGACGGAGCAATTCGCCGTGTTGTTCGCCCCGAAGTACTGCTTCGACTTCTCGCGCGCGGCGACAAGCCTTGCCGATACTCCAGCGAGGCAGAATGCCGGCATGCACCAGCAGTTGATCACGGTCTTCATCAAAATGCAGCAATGGGCGGTGCCTTAGCCAATGCAGCAATTCGTCAACATCGTGCGCGTGCAGGATCGTACGCAGTGCGCTGCGCTTGCGCACAAGGCTGCGTTTGGGTTTTTCGGCTAATGCCAAGAGATGCAGATCGTGATTGCCCAGTACCGTAATGGCGCTATCGCCGAGTGACTTTACGAAGCGCAGCGTTGCCAGCGAATTAGGCCCGCGGTTGACGAGGTCGCCGGTTAGCCACAGTTGGTCGCGGGCTGGATCGAACTCTAGTTTGTGCAGCAGGCGCAGTAGCGGGTCGTAACAGCCTTGTAGATCGCCGATCGCATAGATGGCCATAGGTGTCGTGTCTTATTGCAAAATGCCGGGAACCGCGAGTGTGAAAGGCGCTATTGGTGCGTCAAATTCGCTATCGTCATCGCGACGCATCTGGTAGCTGCCCTGCATCGAGCCAACCGGCGTTTCGATTATCGCGCCGGAGCTGTATTCAAAGGTCTCACCGGGTGACAGTGTCGGTTGCTCGCCGACGACACCATCGCCTCTGACTTCCTGTACTTTGCCATTACTGTCGGTGATTACCCAGTGTCGACGTCGCAGTTGCGCGACGCTGCCGCTTTCGTTGCGGATCTGCACGGTGTAGGCGAATACGTAGCGATCCGCGTCCGGCTCGCTTTGTTCATCCAGATAACGGGTGGCGACCGATATTGCAATGTGTTCTTCCTGACCCATGCCGACATTTGATCAGAGCGAGCCAACCGGCGCAATTATTGTTCGGTCAGCAGATTCGACAAACTGGCAAATTGCGCCACTGACAGCGTCTCCGGTCTATCGCTGGCGTTGCAACCCGCTTCCTGTATCTGCTCAATGGTCAGCAGATTGCGCAGCGAATTGCGCAGAGTCTTTCGCCGCTGTGAAAAGGCCTGTGTGACGACCTGCTCGAATAGCCTGGCATTATCGATGTCGGGTACCTTCGACAAAGGCGTTAGTCGGACGATCGCAGACCATACTTTTGGCGCAGGATCGAAAGCCTCGGGGCTGACATCGAACAAGCTCACGGCATCGAATCGGCTTTGCAACATGACACTGAGTCGGCCATAC
>JBCAZB010000307.1:0-3950 GCA_038533315.1 Pseudomonadota bacterium
GGCAATACCGCCTCGACCAACGTCAGCGCGGAGCGTACCGAAGACGGCCGGATTCGTACGGTCACACGTACAGCACCGGATGGCAGTACCGAAACTCGCACACAGGAAGTCGTGCGCGATACAGACTCCGGCAACGATGATTAACGAACAATGATCACGATGGGCGGTGGTGGCGTCGCCCACTCACCGAGTTAGCACGCGCGTTTCACGCGCATCCTCCAGCCATCGACGCGGTCCCCCCTTTGCCGCGTCGGTGGTTTCTTTTTTACAGCGGTATGTTGAACGCCGAGATCAGGCGCGATGCCGCGCTGACCGGGTGGTCGCCCGTCTGGGCAAACGGCTCGTATTCGCAGACCACGATTCGTCGACGCCAGCGACGGCGCGGCCAATCATCCTCTGACAGCGTCACACTGCCGCGCCAGCGCTGTCGCCAGTTGTTGAGATCGTCCGACAGCAACGGAACCGTGTCCGACGCGCGGCGCCAGGCTCCCGCGTTGCTCGCGTGTGTCGTCGACTGTACTTCGATATGCACCTCGACCCGCGTTGGCAAATCATGCTCACCCGCACGGTAGCCTGCGCCGGTGAGTGTCAGCGTCCACCGCGCGGGCCCGTCTGGCTGTAAGGTCAGCGTGCGATCCGGTGTGAGCGGCACGAAGTCACACAAGCTGGGTACCGAGAAATGGCAGTCGGCGATCGCGTGAGGCTGATAGCGAGCGACTGCCAAACGAATCAACGGCAGAAATGCGGGTTGGGAACGTAGCACGATATCAACGAACGGCAGCTGATGTTCGGCACTGAATTGAACCGCGTGCGTCACCAGCTGTTGCCCGGAAGGACCGCATCGTTCAAGCAGCTCGCCGCTCGAGAAATCCTGAGCGGTCAGTGGCCCCGGCAATGGCGCGCTGTCATGCAGTGGATTAGCGCCCCAGCGCGATACGCTGCGCGACGGTGAGAGGGCATCCGCGCTCGGCAATAGCACAGCGAGTTGTTCATCAGCGCCAGAAGAAAACCAGCCGCGTTCCAGATATACGCGTAGACCATATCCTTCCACGGCCTGCATGTGGCTGTCGGCGTCGCGTCTTGTTGTGGGTACAACATGTGCCACGTTGACCGGAGCGGGTGGTGCCGTTGCCGGCACATGCAGTGTGATAGCCGATGAGCTACGCAGATGATTCTCGGGATCTTGCGTCAAATCGCTCGAATAGAACTCGACGAAGCGCGACGTTGCTTCAACTGTGTAGTCGACGATGTGATGTTTGGTGTCTGCAAAGTCGTGTTGTAATGGCGGTCGTCGCGCGTCTGTTGTCGACACAAACGGTGCTTCGCCCTGTTCGCGAATCATTGCTTCGCCGACATGCATCGATTGCTCAAGCCATTGCCAGCTTGGTTGATTGGGATCGTCCAGTGGTTCCTCCCAGCGCGCGTAGACATCGAGTCGACCCGTACTGCCACGATCGAACATCACCGTAGGATCAACCAGTGTGGCCTGTGTATCGTCCGCTTGCCGTGGCAGCAACGTCGGCGCGGACCACACCGGGCTTGTCAGCGGTCGCTGTGTGGCGTGTATCACGACCAGTTCCGCCGCGGGCGCCAGACTGGGCACCAGACCGCGAGCGGCGACCTCGACCAATCGGGCGTTATCTAACTCGCCCTGAGCGATCTCCAATTGCGCGAGTGCATCAGGTTCGAGCGCTGAGACCAGCTGCATAACATGCCGACGGCCTTGCGGCACATCGACAATCACAGTGCGTTCGCTACGGCTCACCCTGAATTCGTTCTTGCCACGACGGAACACCACGCCGCACGCACGTGCCAGCCGGTCGCGTCGTATACCCAGGCGGTCGAATCGCGCCAACGGAATCCGTTGTCCGTCGGGCAGCACCAGTAGTCCCGACGTGACGAGCGGATCCGGAAAGTAAGGGGCGAACACGTCACCCCATGGCAAGTATTCCAATAACTCACCTTCGGCATCGCAACCGAGCGTGCCGCGATGTTGCTCGATGAGTTGCCAGGCGGTCTCGTCATCCAGCGCATCGAACACACCGTGTTTCTCGGCGATATCGATCGGAACTTCGGGCGGCAGCACATGCGTGCGGAAACGCGGGGTGGCATGCTGCCGTTGTTCTGCCTGCCGCAATACAATCGCATCGCCGGCTTCGCCGGGCCCGCGTGGCTGCCCGCGAAACCACAGCGGCGGCTGTACTGTGCTGCTGCGCAAACAGGCGATGGCTAGGGAGACTGCTGTAGCTGTCGGATAGTGCGCTAGCACTTCGTTTGCTTCATCGCGGGACAGACTATTGCCCGCAATGTCGACGGCACGAACTCGGAATTGGTAGCTTTCTCCGAAGCGTTGTGGCAACAGCGAGCCATCCGGTACCCGGGCGTCGATCTGTATCGGCGCATCGTCATCGCGTTCGCCGTTATCGTCTGGACGCGCAACGCACAGACTGAAGCCCGTCCATTCAAACAAGTCCATGTTCGTGCGCAACAGGAATCGATCGGCGGCATGCTGGTCGCTGAACACCATTGGCTCCAGCGCGCCTTCGTCTTCGACCGTCTGACCAGCGGGTGGCCATTGCCAGCCGTCGCGGCGATAGGTTGAGCGGCGCGAACAGAGTGAATACCAGGGGTTATCGCCTGCTCTGCGCACATCGACGCGATAGCCGCGGTGGACAGCCGGCGCATCCAGTTGGGGGGGCGCCGACTCCGATAGCAGGCCGGACGTGTTCACTGCGGCGGTCTGCAATGCGGTTTGTTGATCGATGGCGGTCGCCAGTCTTTGCGGTACCGAGGCGCTGAGTAATCGCATGCCCCCTTGGGCCGGGGCAGGTAATTCCTTTAAAACCGCGTTGGGTGCAGTGCGTTGCAGGAGATTGAAGGTCGTCGTTTCCAAACGCGATTGGCTGAGTCGATGTGATTCCGGCGATAGCGGCAGCATTCCATAGGTGGGATCATCATCGCCGTGCATGCCAAACCACGCATAGCTCGCGCTACCACCTGGCACATACAACGAACGACTCTCACAAACCGTAAAAGACCAGGTTGGCGACCCCTCAACAATCGGCGTCAGGGTCGCCGGCGCATCCGCGGGTAATGCGTCGATAGCCAACGTTGCATCAATGACCAGCGACAGGTGCCGGAGTAGCGCCGGATGGTCCATCAAGGCACCCAGCGTCGCTTGAAACGTGGTGTCGGTTGCTGTCGCGGTCAACGGTGTGGTCTGACGGCCTTGCTCAAAGAACCGGATGAAGCGTTTGAGTTCCCGTGTCAACGCGACACTGCCCGGTGCTGCATTGCGTGGCGCTGCGTCGATTTGCGCTGCCCGAAAAGGTTCTAATGCGACACCGGTCTTTCGTCCCAAGTCGTTGGCGAGTGCGCCTCGGTAGACCGCGCTGATGCCGTCGTGCAGCGCGATACTGTCGTAGTAGTCGAGTGTTGTGTCATCACTGCTGCCAAGTCGGTTGGCTTGTAGGGTTTCGGTGGGCTCCACGAGGGTTGTTGCCGGAAACAGGGCTAGCCACGCCGCACTATCGCCGCGCGATTCTATGGTTAGCGGAACGGTTCGCGGTTCGCTGTTCGAATCCGCGATTGCCAACTGCCAATCGAGGTCGCCGACCGCGGCGGGCCAGTCGAGAAATGCGGGGAAGCCTGCCAGTGTGGCGGATGTGTCCGTCTGGCATTGGAGTGTTAACACCAGTGAGATACGCGCGCGCCACGCGCCGTCGTCGCCGCGTACAACGCCGTTCGGTAGTGCGCTGATAACGACCCGCTCGCTCATGCCGATGGACTCGCGAATGCAGCGCGATAGCGTAGCCACTGTTCGCGTTGCATGGGGTTACCTTCGTCACAGGTCAAACTGCCTAGACGATCCGTTTGTTTGCCGCCCCCTGTCGTGTAGGTGAACCCGACCCGCGCGGCGGCCGCAAAAAACGCGATCTGTACACGCAACA
>JBCAZB010000308.1:0-3936 GCA_038533315.1 Pseudomonadota bacterium
TTGACCACGGTCTGTTTGCAGTCTGGTCATCGGCGCTCCCGAAACATGGCGGTTTGGTAACTGGTTGCCAACAACAACCCGTTAGGCGAATAGAGACGAGACTGTTGATTGATCAATGAATCCCGTACGACGAGACTGTCTGTATCCAATTGCACGAACTCGTTACCACATGCGGCGAGTGTGTTATCGGATGCGTACACGTGCGTCGACAGGGTGACGGTCGAGGCAGGAATTCGCTGGTCGGTCAAAAAGAAACTGCGCGGCATGGGCGTATCGACAATCGCGGCCAATGCCTTGCCATCCAGGGGACGACCGTCCGCTTCGCGAATCCACACGGTCGACGATGGTGTCGGATTAACTTGAAATGGTCGCCCTTTCGCGAGGCGCATCTCGTAGTGCTTGAACCAGGTTGGCGTCGTCTCGTTGTACGGGAGACGGAACGACTGGTCAGGTTCGCGGACGTCGCGCGGACTGGTCTCATACTGGAGCTCACTGGCCTCCGGCTCACCGAATACGAGCGTTGCCGAAGCCAACACTTGCGCGCGATCAACGGTCAGCACACGCACCGCCCAGAAATCGACCCGACGACGCTGTTCAAGTAACGACACCTGCAGCACGATCTCATCCATCTTGATCGCCGCATGAAACTGAAGATTCTGTGTTATCAATCGACCGCGGAATGCTGGGTGTGCGTTCACCGCTGCGACTGTCAGTGCACCAACCCAGCCGCCGAATGCGCTATCAAAATTCCAAAAGCGCTGGTCTGTCTTTGCCTGCCATTCATCTTCAGAGTCGGCGGTGAGCAGCGTGCTGTCGTCTAGAATGTAACTCATCTCCCTGCATCCTCCGTGGTTCCCGCTGACGTCGGCAACACGAGTTCACCGGCAGGGTCTCGCAGGTTGTAGTGAGACGCCATCACGTAACCATAAGCACCCGCATTGCCGATCAACATGACATCGCCAGCAGTCGCGGCTGGCAGCAGGCGATCGTTGCCGAGCGTATCACCCGTCTCACAAATCGGTCCGACCACCGTCATTGTCTGATCGGCGATCTCATCGAGCCGGGATAGATTGGCGATCTCATGGTAGGCCCCGTAAAGCGCCGGGCGAATAAGCGAATTCATGCCGGTGGCAAGTCCAACGTACTGTACCTGCCCTTTGCCTTTCGTTTGCGTGACGCGCGCAAGCAGCACACCAGCTTCGGCAACCAGGAATCGACCGGGTTCGAGCCACAGTGCTTTGTCAGGATACTGCTGACGCAAGGCAGTCAACGACGCATCGAAGGCGTCCAGATCCAACGTGGCATCGCCGGGTTTCTCAGGCACACCCAGACCGCCACCGAGATCGAGCACACGTACGTCGGGAAAGCGCTCCGCGGCCTGCGCGAGAATCTCTGCCACTTTTCGCCAGCTATCGGCATCGGTAATTCCACTGCCGGAATGCGCATGTACACCGCAGACGCGACAACCGAGCTGCTCAGTTAATGTCTGCAACGATGCCAGTTCAAACAACGGCACACCGAATTTGGAATGCACACCCGCCGTGCGTACATGCTCGTGATGACCGCGACCCTTGCCGGGATCCAGACGAACAAAAATGTCACGTCCCTTGAAGACATCTGGCCATTGACGCAGCGGAAAAAGGTTATCGAGTGTGACGTTGACGCCTCGCTTAAACCCGGCCAGATAGTCCTCGGCCGGCGCGAAGTTCGGCGTATACAGCACTCGCTTGGGGTCCAGATCAGGAAACAGTCCGAACACGCGGTCAAGCTCTCCAGGGGACACGCACTCGAAACCAATGCCGGCGGCGTGAACCTGCTGCATAATCTCGACGTTGGAATTCGCTTTCATCGCAAACAATACGTTGTCGATATTCGACAGCGACTTCAGCGCATCGATTCTCTGCTGAACGGTCTCGCTATCGTAGACATAGCAAGCCTGTCTGTCGCCCAATACGTCGAGCAGCTGCGCGGCTTTGCGTCGCCACCAGACCGTGGTCGCGGGCTTCAGGTCAACGGGGTTCTGAATCGCCTCCCAGCTATCGCCAAACGTGTCATCGTTGGCGCGTTTACCAATGATCGCATGGTGCAGCTGCTGGACCAGACGATAGCCCTGCGACTCATCCACGACGACTGTCAGATTCAGATCGTTCGCTGCTTGCGACAGCAGATGCACGCGATGTTCCTCGAAGACACTGAGCGACGGCCCGAGTTTATGCAGATGCGCGCGAATCTTTCGCCCCACCAGACTGACCGCGGCGCAATTACGGATAACATTAACTCGGCAGTGGTCGCTCAATGCGCTGACTAGCGCTGCAAGGTCGTCGTCCGACAAGGGGTCACCGTTCTGGTCGATCGAAACAGTAACGTTGCTCTCCGACGTGGACACCAGATCAATAGACACGCTGTGGCGCGCAAATAGGTCGAACACACGAGCTAAGAAGCCGACCTCCTGCCACATGACGACGCCTTCCATTGAGATAAGCGTGACGTTTTGTCTAAGCGAAATCGCTTTGACGGAAGGCTCTGGATCTTGGGTCAGGTCACCAATGATCGTGCCCGGCAGTTCCGGCCGCGGTGTACAACGCACGGAGAGCGGTACACCGAATCGTCGTAACGGCCCCAAACACCGCGGGTGCAACACGAGGCCACCCGTCGACGCGATTTCCTGTGCCTCGTCGTAGTGTAGCCGCTTCAGCAGGCGTGCAGATGTCACCACTTTGGGGTCCGCGCTAAACATCCCGGGCACATCGGTCCAGATTTCGAGTCCATCCGCGCTCAACATAGCCGCAAGATAAGCCGCAGACGTGTCGGATCCACCGCGCCCCAGCAAAACGGTCTCACCCTCCGCATTGCCAGCGATAAACCCCTGTGTCACATGCACCTGCTCTGTATCGAGAGAAGCGAGCAATTCCGGATCGGGCTCGGCGTCGCAAGTAGCGCTCAAATAGCGCCGCCGTTCCGGCGTATCGGACTCGTACTCGGTGGTCAGCAGCTGTCGTGCGTCCCACCATTTTACGTCCAATGACTGCGAGGAGAGCCACGCAACACTCAACGACGTTGACATGAGCTCTCCCAACGCCATGACGCGAGCGGATAAACGTGGTGTCACTTCACGAACAAGACGGATGCCAGCGAGCAATTGACGGAGCTCGTCGACATACTCTCCGGCGACCTCGTCGGCGACCAGGCCCAAATCCTTTGCTAGCGCCTCGTGGCGGGCAATGATGTCATCCACCAACACGTCATCGGGTTCACCGTGGGCCGCTGCGCACAACGCACTTTGCAACAAATCCGAAACACCACGCAGCGCTGAGTGAACAACAAACACCGAGAACCCGGCTTCACGACGCTTATGCAACAAAGCCAGAATGTTCCGCCAATTGTCTGTCGTCGCAACGCTGCTGCCACCGAACTTCAATACGACCCAGCGTCGGGCACCGTCTTGACCCCGATCAGTTGACGGGCTATCCGGACGCGTTACGCTGCTCATTGATCGGTGTCGAATGCGTCAGTGACAGCACCGCGCGATGCGGAGCTTACCTGACGTGCATACTTCGCCAACGTGCCACGCGTCGCTTTCGGCGCAGGCGGTTGCCAGCGACGACGACGTTCTGCCAAGACGTCATCGCTCACCAACACATCGATGGTTTTGCGATCAGCGTCGATGCGAATCGTATCGCCATCTTCAATCAAGGCGATAGTACCCCCCGTCGCTGCTTCTGGCGTGACATGACCAACGACAAACCCATGACTGCCACCTGAGAACCGACCGTCGGTGATCAGCGCGACCTTATCGCCGAGTCCCTTGCCCATAATGGCACCGGTCGGGCTGAGCATTTCACGCATCCCCGGGCCGCCTTTAGGACCCTCGTAACGGATGACCACTACGTCGCCTGCCACGATATCGCCGTCCAGTATTGCCTGCAGCGCTTCTTC
>JBCAZB010000309.1:0-3932 GCA_038533315.1 Pseudomonadota bacterium
CGCATTCAAACCGAGCGTGACGACAAACAGACAAAGCCCTAACGCAAACGCCGCGAGTGTTTTCGCGCTATCGAACTCATGATCACCCACCAGCAGTGAGACAATCTGTACAGTCACTGTTGTTACCGCCTCAAACGGGTTCGCTGTCAGATTTGCCGCTAGCCCTGCTGCCATCACAACAATCATGGTCTCACCGATAGCACGAGAAATCGCGAGCAGGAACCCACCGACAATACCTGGCAGTGCTGCTGCCAGCCGCACTGCCGAATCGTCTCCGAACGTGTCGCGCCCATCGCCAAAGAGCCGTCTTTCATGGCCGCTGGAACGGCAGTCAACGCGTCATCGGCAAGCGACGATATCAAGGGCAGGATCATAATGCCGATCACCAGACCAGCCGCCAAGGCGCTCTCGGAAGCAACATTCGCTCCGATGACATCGCCCAACTGACTGATGGCTGGCGCAACGCTGATCGCCGCGAAGAAACCATATACCACGGTCGGTATCCCAGCCAAAATTTCGAGAACGGGCTTGGCAACGGCCCGGAAATCGGCGCGCGCATACTCGGACAGATAGATCGCTGTCATCAGCCCAACCGGCGCCGCGACCGCTAACGCAATCGTCGCAATCAGTGCCGTCCCTGCGAACAACGGTATGGCACCGAAAGCGCCGGACGAACCGATCTGGTCGTCACGAATCGCGGTTTGTGGCCGCCACTCGGTGCCGAACAGGAAGTCAGTGACCGGCACCTCCGTGAAGAAGCGTACCGATTCAAACAACACAGACGCGACAATCCCGAGCGTAGTCAGCACGGCAATACTAGACGCGATGAACAATCCACGACTTACGTAACGTTCGACGGCATCACGTGCGTGAAACTGTGGCGTGCTTCGATAAAAGACGTATACGGCGCAAATCAGCATCAACAGCAAGCCGACGATGGTCGTGAAGTCCAGCGCCTGACGTTGTAGCGACGTAAACTGCGCCGCCAGCTGGCGCTGTCTGTCACCCGTTGCAATCGCATCACCCGCTGCAATGTTACGCAATTCATTGAGTGCCAGGCTCAAGTCAGCCGTCGCGTCCGGGACGACAGTCGCCAGCTCGTAAGTCATTTGCGCCGCAATCCAGCGCGGCGCAGCCTGCGACCATAACAGCAGAAGCAAAACAATTGGCATCAGCAACCATAAGAAGGCGTACAGCCCGTGGTATACCGGCATCGAGTGCAATTCAGAACGATGTACCACCCGACGACTGACGCGCTGACTGCAGACGAAGTACATCAGCACGCCGACGGTAAGGGCAATGACCAGCAGAGTCTGAGGGCGTATCGGCATCATCGCCGCGCCGGTACCCGCAACGGACTCATCGCCATAACATTGGCGCGTACGACCGCTCGCTCGATGGCTGGCAATGGCACAAGGCCACGATCCGTCAAATAACCTTCGTCGCCCCAGGCGCGCTCGCTTGTAAACTCGAGAACAAACTCCCGCAATCCGGGGAGCATACCCACGTGTGCGACCTTCACGTACAAATACAGGCGTCGTGAGACAGGATAGCGGCCACTGGCAATCGCTGCGAACGACGCGGTTTCTCCGTCTACGTGAGCTGCTCGCACTTTCTCGGCATTCTGACTCAGAAAATTAAAGCCCAATAATCCGAGCGCATCCGGATTGGCGTATAACTTCTGGACGACAAGATTGTCGCTTTCTCCAACCTCAACAAATGCGCCATCCTCTCGAATCGTGTGACACAGTGCCCGAAATACCACCGGGTTGGTCTGCTCAAGGCGCTCGATAGCTGGAAATTCACGGCAACCGGCCTCCATGACCAGTTCCACCAGCGCATCCCGTGTGCCTGACGTCGGTGGCGGACCCAGTACGACGATCTTTGTATCCGGTAGACCGGCTCGAATCTCCGACCAGCGGCGATTAGGATTGGGAATCAGTTGGCCATTCGCATCCGGGACGCGCTGCGCCAGCGCGAGCCAAACCTCGCGCCGGGTAAGACGGAAGGCCGGCGCATTGACGGCGTTTGCCAAGACAATACCGTCATAGCCAAACGGCACTTCGACCACATCTACACCATTGTCTCGGCAACGCTGAAGTTCGGTGGCCTTCATGCGACGGGAGGCGCTGGTTAGATCGGGAAAACCTATACCAACACCGGCACAAAACTGTTTGAAGCCACCACCGGAGCCAGTTGCCTCAATCTTCGGTGTTTTGAACACCGTTCTGCGCCCGAACGATTCGGCAACCACCGTCGCAAACGGGTAAACAGTGGACGAGCCGACGGCGGTCAAGTAGTCGCGACCACTCTGTGCCGACGCTTGCGTGCACCACAGGCAACCCGTACACAGCGCAGCCAGTGTCACAATCAACTGCAGCACGGCACGAACCTTGAATAACATCTGTCAAGCATAACGTATTGAGATGGCCGAATAGCCGCAAAACACAATCCGATTGGTTTAGACTCTGGGTTGTTGTCCTACAAGACCTATCTCAGACAGTGACTGCGCTAACTTCTCACTCCAACGCCATCGATCTCGCCAAAGCACTCATGGCGAGGCCGTCTGTGACGCCCGACGACGCCGGTTGCCAGACGCTGCTCGCAGCTCGCCTCGATAAACTGGGATTCACCAACGAGCACATGCGCTTTGGCGATCCCGCGGCGCCCACCGACAACCTGTGGTCGCGCCGTGGAGATGCATCGCCCGTATTGTGTTTTGCCGGACATACGGACGTCGTGCCAAGTGGGCCTGTTGATCACTGGCAATCACCGCCATTTGAACCAACCGAACGAGACGGTCTTCTGTTTGGTCGCGGCGCCGCGGACATGAAATCCAGTCTGGCTGCGATGGTCGTAGCCGCCGAGCAGTTCTGTGTGGACTTCCCGACGCACGACGGTGCACTCGCGTTGTTGATCACAAGCGATGAAGAAGGACCGGCACGCGATGGTACGTTGCGCGTCATGCAGACGCTCGCCGAACGCGACGAAGCGATTCGCTGGTGCGTCGTTGGGGAGCCGTCTAGCCAGAATCAGCTTGGCGATTTGATTCGCATCGGCCGACGCGGCTCCCTGAGCGGCATACTGACGGTGAACGGTGTGCAAGGACATGTCGCCTACCCACAATTGGCGACTAATCCCATCAAAACCTTTGCCCCGGTGCTCGATGCGCTCTACCGGATGCCGTTAGACGACGGCAACGCTCACTTTCCGCCGACCACATTCGAATTCGTGCAAGTCGAAGCGGGCACCGGCGCCCCGAACGTCACCCCCGGGACACTAAAAGCTCGCTTCAATTTCCGTTATTCGACGGAATGGAGTGCCGACTCGCTGAAAGAGAAAGTCGAATCGTTGTTTCAGCAGTTTGATATCGACTACCAGCTACGCTGGCATCTGTCTGGGGAACCCTTTCTCACAGAGCCAGGAACACTCACCGACGCGGTCAGCCATTCGATTAAAAGCTACACGGGCATCGACACGGAGCTTTCGACAGGCGGTGGCACGTCAGACGGTCGGTTCATAGCGCCGTACGGGACAGATGTCGTGGAGCTCGGGCCAGTGAACGCCTCGATCCACAAGATCGATGAACATATCCGGATTGAGGATATTGGTCGGCTAGCAGACCTCTACTATCTGATCATGCGCCAACTGCTGACGAACCGCTAGACCGGGCTACCGGCCAGCGAAACGCCGCCAATAAAACCATCACGGTCAGGAGCGACATCATGATCGCGACCCACGCCGGCATTGATAAGCCCAGGAATTCCCAACTGATGTTGGCGCATTCTCCGGAGGCCGTCAGCACCTCGCGCACGACGGTGAGCAACGGCAGCGTCTCCATCATGAATTCGAGACCAGCGCCGCAGCTCGGTACTTGATCAGCTGGCAAGTTTTGCAGCCAGACATGCCGCGAGGCGATAGCAACTCCAGCA
>JBCAZB010000310.1:0-3912 GCA_038533315.1 Pseudomonadota bacterium
AGTGAGATGCCATACAGGAATGCACCGGATGCGATAGCGCCGAGGACGAAATACTTCATCGCTGCTTCGGCACAGATCCGGGAATTGCGATCAAATGCGACCAACGCATATAGCGACAGCGACAGCATCTCCAGACCCAGGTATAGCGTCAGCAAGGAATTGGCTGACACCATAACGAAAATGCCCAGCAAGCCAAACAGCGACAGCAAATAGAACTCGCCCTTGCGTAACGCATTACGCATCAGATAGTCCCGGCTATAAATAAACACCAGTGCGAGACACAAAATTGCGGCCATTTTCAGCACACTGGCCAATGGGTCCGACACATAGCTTGCCGAGAATGTCAGCGTACGCACCACTGGCTCGCTAGCGAGCGTCGCAGCGAATGTAACCGCTAACGACACCAAGGACAGCCAGAAGGTGATGACGCGCTTCTCGTCGCTGACAAACAAATCAACTACTAACACGACGCACAGCGCTGACAGCAGAACGATTTCGGGTAACGCCAACGAAAACTGAGGCATTTCAAATGACATAGTCAATAAACTCCGGGCTACAACTTGCTCTGGCCAATGTGCCCCACCAGAGCATCGACACTCGCCTGCATCATATTGACAAGCGGCTCAGGCCATACGCCCAACAACAAAACGCTGATCGCGAGAATCGTCAGCATCAGAAATTCTCGCGCATTGAGGTCTGTCAAAGCCGCAACTTGATCATTGGCGATATCGCCAAATAGCACACGCTTGACCATCCACAACGTATAGGACGCCCCCAGTACAAGCGTAGTCGCCGCAAGGAAGGCGATCCAGAAATCCGCCTTGAAGCTCGCCAGGATGACCATGAACTCGCCGACGAAGCCAGAGGTACCCGGCAAACCCGCGTTGGCCATCGAGAACAACACCATAAAGGCGGCGAACTTCGGCATCGTGTTAATCACGCCACCATAGTCGGCGATGGCGCGGCTGTGCATGCGGTCATACATAACGCCCACACACAGGAACATGGCACCGCTGATCAGACCGTGCGAAATCATCTGCACCATCGCACCGGTCACACCGAGGCCCGCACCGTCTGCACCACCCGTCGCTGCGATAATCGGCCACGCCAGAAAGAAGCCGAGCGTCACGAAACCCATGTGGGCGATCGACGAGTAAGCAATGAGTTTCTTCATATCGGTTTGCACCAGCGCGACGAAACCAATGTAGACCACACCCACCAAAGAAAGTCCGATCAGCAGCATCGACAACGAGCCACTGGCATCCGGCGTAATCGGCAGCGACAATCGAACGAACCCGTAGCCGCCCATCTTCAGCATGATCGCGGCCAGAATGACTGAACCACCGGTCGGCGCCTCAACGTGCGCGTCCGGCAGCCAAGTGTGAACCGGCCACATCGGCACTTTGACGGCGAATGCCGCCAGAAACGCCAGGAATATCCAAGTCTGCTCTGTCATCGATAACGGCAGCATGTGGAACTCCAGCAAATCGTAGCTGCCGGTTTTGACATACAAATAGATCAACGACACCAGCATGAATACCGAGCCGAGGAAGGTGTACAGGAAAAACTTGATCGTCGCGTAGATTCGGCGTGCACCACCCCAGACACCGATGATCAGGAACATCGGTACCAGCATGGCTTCCCAGAAGATGTAGAACAGCATTGCGTCCAATGCGCAGAAGACGCCGATCATGAGGCCTTCAAGAAACAGGAACGCAGCAAAATACTGAGCTGCACGCCGCTCGATCACCCGCCATCCGGCGATGATCACCAACGGCGTAACAAACGTTGTCAGGATAATCAGTGGCGCTGACAATCCATCCACGCCCAGGTAATAGTAAGCGTTGAATCGCGGTACCCATTCGGCGCGCTCGACGAATTGCATCGCGGCCGTCGTCGTATCGAAAGCGAAGTACAGCGGTAACGACAAGACGAGAATGACGAGACTCAGTACCAGCGCAAACCAACGCATGGCATTGGCGCGAGCGGAATCAGCGACACCGCCATCCCCAATCAGTAACACCAGGCCGCCACCCAGTACAGGCAGCCAGATCAGCAGGCTGAGAAGATTCTGAAAAGTCGTCATGCTTATGATTTCTTGGTTATTGTCTTAGGACTTCAGTAGCAGCCAGCCGAGCAAGCCGGTCAGGCCAAGCACCATGGCAAACGCGTAATGGTAGAGATAGCCACCCTGCACTTTACGCAACACACCTGCCGACCAACCGACAAGCCCCGCCGAACCATTGACTAGCGCACCATCGATGATCGCCTGATCGCCGATACGCCATAAGCCGCGGCCCAGTAAGCGACCACCGCCGGCGAAGCCTTTGATCCACAGATCATCGAAAAAGTACTTGTTCTCGAGAACGCGGCGCAAGCCGGACAAACGCTCCGCGGCGGTCGACGCGATATCGGGGCGTTTCATCCAAATGAACCACGCACTGACTAACCCGGAGATCGATAACCAGAACGCCGGCCCAGAGACTGCGTGCAGCACGAAGGCAACGGGGCCGTGCCACTCCTGTCCGAGCACCAACAGTGGATCTGTAGCGGCATTCGGTACGATGGCACCGTCGAAGAAATAGCCGAACAACATTGGCCCCACGGTAAAGGCGCCAATCGCTGCAGAAGGGATAGCGAGCAACAGTAGCGGCACCGTGACCACCCACGGGCTCTCGTGCAAGTGCGAGCGTGTTTCATTATCCATCCTCGGTTCACCATGAAACACGAGGAAGAACATACGGAACGAATACAAGGCGGTCACGAATACGCCGGCCAAGACACTCCAATAGGCCAGTGTTTGTGGCCAACCCGGCACCAGATGCGCCGTCTCACCTACCGCCTCGATCAACGCGTCCTTCGAGAAAAATCCCGATGTGAACGGGAAACCTATCAATGCGAGCGAGCCGATCAGCGACGTCCAATACGTGACAGGCATGTATTTCCGCAACCCGCCCATCTTGCGAATATCCTGTTCGTGATGCATCGCGATAATGACCGAACCCGCCGCGAGGAACAGCAGCGCCTTGAAGAACGCATGTGTCATCAGATGGAAGACGCCGGCTGCGTAGGCTGAGGCGCCGAGCGCCACCGTCATGTAACCGAGTTGCGACAACGTCGAGTAGGCGACAACCCGTTTGATGTCGTTTTGAATGACGCCCAGCAGACCCATGAAGAAAGCAGTGAACGCACCCACAACCAGAATGAAGCTAAGCGCGGTCGGCGACATCTCGAACAACGGCGACATACGCGCGACCATAAAGATGCCCGCTGTGACCATCGTCGCTGCGTGGATCAAGGCAGAAATGGGCGTTGGACCTTCCATTGAGTCCGGCAGCCAGACGTGCAGCGGCGCTTGAGCAGACTTGCCCATCGCACCAATGAACAGGCAAATGCAGATGACGGTCGCGGCATTCCACGGCGAGCTGTCAAAAATCGTGATGGTCTCGTTAGCAAGCTGCGGCGCCATCGCGAAGGCGTCCTGATAATCCAGCGAACCGGTGAACGCGACGACGCCCGCGATCCCCAGCAGAAAACCAAAGTCACCGACTCGGTTGACGAGAAATGCTTTCATATTGGCGAAAATCGCGGTTGGCTTTTTGTACCAAAAGCCAATAAGCAGGTAAGACACCAAACCAACGAGCTCCCAGCCGAAAAACAGCTGCAGGAAGTTGTTGGACATGACCAGCATCAACATCGCAAATGTGAATAGCGAGATATAACTGAAGAACCGCTGATAACCGGGATCGCCCTTCATGTAGCCGATCGTATAGATATGCACCATCAGCGATACGAAGGTGACGACGACCATCATCATCGGGTGCCGGTCGCGGGACAGGTCCTTGGCGTAGTCGGCGTTGCGCAGGCGCCGCGCCGCCGGGCCGTTCAACAGCGCGTGCATCAGCGCAAAGA
>JBCAZB010000311.1:0-3908 GCA_038533315.1 Pseudomonadota bacterium
GGTGTGATGCCATGGCATTGAGCCAGGCTTCACGCGCACCACGTGCAATCAACATGTGGGATACCTCTTCGCTGTCCACCGTTCGTAGTTCGGAGCCGACGTCCAGGCCCCCGATCTTCGCAAGCGCGCCGGCGATGCCTTCCGTTTGTCGCGTGAACTGCACAGCCGAGGCATCGGCCAAATACTCGCGTTGACGCGAGACGCCAGCGCGGATCAGACGCGCGGCCAGTACACCCACAGCGCCAAGCAGGAACATCACGTAGCCCGCGATGGCGACCACGTGAGCGCCGTTGTCGGAGCGCCGGTTGCGCATGATGCTGTGTCGCTCGCTGACGCTGCGCATCAAAAGGCGACCGATGTGGCCAATGACGATCATGCCGAACAACACGCCAATCAATCGGACGTTCAGTCGCATGTCGCCATTGAGGATATGACTGAACTCATGCGCCACAACGCCTTGCAGTTCCTCTCTAGTCAGCTGTTCCAATGCGCCGCGAGTCACGGCGATGGCGGCGTCGGTCGGGCTGTAACCTGCTGCGAACGCGTTGATCGCGGCTTCGTTTTCCATGACAAAGATATCGGGCACAGGCACCCCAGATGCGATCGCCATCTCTTCCACAACATTGCGGAGTCGTTGCCGCAACGGGTCATCGATGTCAGCGCTGACCTGCGTGGCGCCCATCTCCTGAGCAACGCGGGCCCCGCCGCCGCGTAGTTGCGTGATGCGATAGGCGGTAGCCAGCAGGATAACCGCTAATGCGATCAGACCGATGCCACCCGTGCGAATCGGCGAGAGCGGCACCGACTGGCCATAGGCCGCACTGGGTCCGAAACCACCGAGGAAAGAAATGGCGAGATCACCAGCGAGGCCGACTAGCGACGCGATTACGAGCGTCGCAAGCACGTAGATGATCACCAGTCGTCGCGTATTACGGCGTGTCTTGTCCTGGGCCTCGAAAAAATTCATCGCACGTTAAATAGCGCTCAGGAATCGAACGATACGGCGACCGGCTCGCGTTTCTCCGGCGCTTCGATCTCGAGATAACTCGCTGCCTGGAAGTTGAACGGGCCGGCGATCAGGTTGTTCGGGAAATTCTCGCGCAGGTTGTTGTAGGTCAGGACCGCGTCGTTGAACGCCTGGCGTGAGAATGCAATTTTGTTCTCTGTGGTCGTCAGTTCTTCCTGCAGCGCCAACATGTTGGTGTTCGCCTTGATGTCGGGATACGACTCGGACAAGGCGAACAAGCGGCCGAGCGCGCCACCCAGTGTTGCTTCCGCCGCCGCCAGGTTCTGAATGGCGGCGGGGTCCGATGGGTTCTGCTTGGCCGCCGACAGGCCATTCATTGCGCTGTTGCGCGCTTGGATGACCGCTTCCAGCGTCTCGCGCTCATGTCCCATGATGCCCTTAACGCTCTCCACCAAGTTCGGAATCAGGTCGTAACGTCGGGTCAGTTGTACGTCGATCTGGGCAAAACTGTTAGACACGCGGTTGCGAGCGTTAACCAGTCGGTTGTAAATCCCGATAACAAAAAATACGATGCCGACTATGATCGCAAGGAAAATTAGAAACCCTGTCATGATGTGTACCCCCAATATGAGCCGATTCACAAAGGATACGCACCTAATAAAAGCGGCGCTACTCAGTCTGGCGCTGTTGATCGGTTTGCTGGCGAATGAGCGCAGCGTCGCCGAGTGGACTGGTACGACTGAGGCATTGATGGGTACGCGCGTTTCGGTGCGTCTATGGCATCCGATTAAGGAGCGCGGCGACGCGGCCGTGCGGGCGGCGATCGCGGAAATCGATCGTATCGAACGGATGATGAGTACCTACAAGGCCGATAGCCAAATCTCGGCGATCAATCGCGAAGCGCATCTCGGCCCCGTTAAAACGGAGCGCGAATTGTTCGATGTGATCGATCGTGCACTGGCAATGTCTCGGATGACGGGCGGTCGGTTCGATATAACCTACGACAGTGTGGGCAAGCACTACGATTTTCGGGAAGGCAAAAAACCAGACGCGCTGACCATTGAGGCGGAGCTCGATAACATCGACTATCGGTTCGTACGGCTGAATGCGGCGGAGCAAACGGTCGCTTTCACACAGGAAGGCGTTCGCATCAATCTAGGCGGTATCGCGAAGGGATACGCTGTTGAGCGCGCGGTGCAGGTACTGCGTGACGCAGGTATTCAATATGCCTCTGTCAGTGCTGGCGGAGATTCCCGTTTACTTGGCGATCATCGCGGCGAGCCGTGGATTATCGGTATCCAGGATCCGCGCGACAAAAAAGGTCTTGCGGTGCGTTTGCCGTTGGCTGACGAGGCGGTCTCAACGTCAGGCGACTACGAGCGCTATTTTGACGAGGGCGGTGTGCGCTATCACCACATCATCAAACCATCGACGGGCAAGTCTGCCGATAGTGTGCAAAGCGTGACCATAGTTGGCCCGGACGCAATGACCACCGATGCATTGTCGACATCAGTGTTCGTCATGGGTGTAGACGAAGGGTTGCGCCTGATCGAGGGCATGCCAAGCTATGATGCGATCATTATCGATTCCGATCGCAAGATGCATTACTCAACCGGGTTTTTGCCCGGGGACGACGAGTAGGCCTCGAAAATCACTCCCGTACGCTCACAAGTTGCGCCAGCTATCGAAAGCGCACGTCGCTCTTTCGAGTCATCATCACGGTGTTTTGAATACTCGGTGACCGCAAACGTCAGCGCGTCTCTGAATGGCGACAACGAAAAAGCCTTCGAAAACAACGCCTAGTTGGTAACGCAGGCTCTGGCGTTGTGATGTACCGACAGTCCGTGTCTCTCACTGCACATAATTTCCCCGGAAAAAACAGCTTTTCCGGCTGGCACGTTAATTGCTCTGAATATCTGAAAGGTTAACTCTGCCAACCGCGTCACGCGCCGTTAGTGCTTACTGTGACGTTGGTCACGGCCCCTGCCGTGCGCTGCTGCCAGTATTACGTTAACCCCGGCTGGCGCCAGGCCAGCGCATGATTTGCAGAGGAATCAACTATGAGCATCGTGACCCACATTTCCCTTTGGCGACGTCGATTTGGGGCGTTGATGGCCGGCGTGATGCTGGCGTTTGGCGCCGTAGCATCGACCGGCTTGAGTGGTCAGCAGGCTCCGGACTTCGCGCTGAAGAACGCAGCGGGTGACAACGTGCGTCTGACCGATCTACGCGGCGATGTTGTCATGATCAATTTCTGGGCGACTTGGTGTGGTCCTTGCCGTCAGGAGATGCCACTGCTCGACGAGATGCACGCGCGCTACAGCCGTGTCGGCTTCAGCCTGCTCGGCGTCAATATTGACGACGATCCCAAGCGTGCGATTGACATGATCGATAGCCTTGGCGTGTCGTTTCCGGTTGTCTTCGACAGCGATAAGTCGGTATCTGAGCAATACGATGTGAGCGCGATGCCGGTCACTATCCTGCTCGACCGCGAAGGTGTCGTACGCCACGTGCACTACGGTTACAAGCCAGGGTACGAAGACATTTATGTTCAGCAGATCCGCGAACTTATTCGCGAGTAAACAGGAATTTGGAGCATGAGTTTGCGTAATACACTGATCACGCTTGCTTGCCTGTTGATGGCATCTGCAGGCCTGGCGCAGGACGATCCGGTCGCACTCGATCGCGAAGTGCAGGACCTCAAGAAAGAGGTGCTGGCGCTCAATCGCGAGCTTTTTTTGCTCGAAGAAGAGCTGCTGTTCCCGGCGAACTCGCAGGTCGCAATGTTTGTCTCGATGGACATTGGCGACTTTTTTGCGCTCGACGCAGTACAGATCAAGGTCAACGGTCGTGAGGTTGCCAATTACTTGTACTCGGAGCGAGAAGCAGAGGCGCTGATTCGCGGTGGTGTGCATCGCATCCATATCGAAAACCTCAAAGT
>JBCAZB010000312.1:0-3877 GCA_038533315.1 Pseudomonadota bacterium
TGCCCGTGCGCCCACGCTGCCACGCATGAATCAGCTCATCGGCATTCTCGCGCCACGGAAACGCGGCGTACTTTGCGTTCATCGGCTCGTCGCTCGTTTCCGGGTAGTGGAACAGAATGTGGTGGGAAAACTCGCGCCAGCCGAGCTCGGTCAAATAGATCTTGCTGCCGTCATCGTCCGTGCCGTGACGCGCGACAATGTCCTGATACAGCGCACGCGCGGAGATTTCGCCCCAATGCAGATGCGGCGATAGCCGCGAAACGCCTTCGACGCCGGGCAGGTCGCGACGCTCATCGTAATGACGCACCGGTTCGGCGACGAAGGCCGCCGCGCGTTCCGCCGCGCCTGCTTCGCCGGGTGTCCACGTCGCTTCAAGACCGGTATCCCAGCGAATCGTGGGTAACAAGTCTAGGCTGTCGATACCGTCGCTGGCCACGCCGTCCACGCCTTCGATCTGATCGGGCACCGGCAGTGGTGATGGCAGAGCCAGTCGTTTTTGCGCCTCGCGCCAGAACGGTGTGAACACACGGTACGGCGTTTCGGTCTTCGTTTTGACGTCCCATGGTTCGATCAATAGCGACCCATTGTGGCTTTCGACGGCAATATCATTCTTGGTGAGCTGTTGCTTGATCGCCGTATCGCGTTTGACGGCAAACGGCTCGTAGAGTCGGTTCCAGTACACGGCTGTTGCACCGGTCTCTTCAACGAGCTGATTCAGAATTGACTGCGCCTCGCCCCGACGTACGACGAGCGTCGCACCACGATCCGCGATGGATTGCTCGAGCGCCGTCAGGCTGTGGTGTAGCCACCAATCGCTGGCCGCACCCTGGCGCCATTGTTCGTCGCTATCGCGATCGTCAATGAACAGCGGAATGATCGCTTCCGACGATTGCAATGCCGCGGTCAGCGCCGGGTTGTCAGCCAGTCGCAAATCACGTCGAAACCAGACGATCGCGGTGAGGTGTTGGTCGGTCATACGGTGTCCTGATCCAGGCGGTTACTGCGCTCTCCATTGAGGAACGCACGAAAATGAGCGGCGGTCTGATCGATGGCACGCTGGCGGGCCTCTACGGCGGCCCACGCGATATGCGGCGTAACGATCAGGTTGGGAATGTCACTGGCAAGCAGTGGGTTCGCAGGGTCGGGCGGTTCTTTATCGAGCACATCGATGGCGGCACCGCCAATCTGGCCGGTACGCAGGGCGTTGGCTAAGGCCGCGGCCTCCACCAAGCCACCGCGCGCGGTATTGATCAGCACGCTGCTGGGTTTCATTACTACCAGCGTGTCGGCATTAATCATGTTCGCGGTCTGCGGTGTCAGTGGGCAATGCAGGCTGACGACATCAGCTTGGGAGAGCAGTTCGATCAACGGCAATCGCCCACCTGTCGGTGGTTGTCCGGCGCGTGCGGCGACGAGCACCCGCATACCAAATGCCTCGCCGATGCGCGCCACGGCCTGACCCAGTTCGCCATAGCCGACAACGCCGAGCGCCAGGCCGCTCAGCTCGCGAATCGGGTGATCGAGCAGGCAGAAGTTGTCCTGACGTTGCCAGGCGCCGGCGCGGATGTCGCGATCATACGCCGAGAGTTGATGGGTGAGTGACAGCAGCGTCGCGAACACATGCTGCGCGACAGACTGCGTGCAGTAGGCGGTGATGTTGGTGACGGCGACCCCGTGCTCGGCTGCGGCGACAAGGTCGATGCCATCGCTACCGGTGGCTGTCAGGCCGATGTATTTCAGCTTTGGTAACGCTGCCAGAGTCGTAGCATCGAAGCGGCATTTGTTGGTAAACACGGCGTCGAGGTCCTGGCAGCGCTCGAGCAAGTCGTCAGGCGATGTCATGGCGTAACACTGATACTCGCCCGCGGCGGCACGCAGCGCCGCATCATCGATGCCGCTGCCCAAGGTGGCGAAATCCAGAAACGCTGCCTGCATGAGAATCCTGTCCCGAGTAAACTCGTATTGTAACGTGCGCACCGGATCGCGTGATGCCAAACCCTGTCGAGACAATGTGATGACGAAGTTGCCCCGCCCGTTTTGGGAGACAACGGCGCTCGCTGATATGAGCGAGTCGCAGTGGGAGTCGCTGTGTGACGGATGTGGCTTGTGTTGTCTGCAGAAATTCGAGGACGAAGACAACGGCGAGGTCTATTACTCCGATGTTGCTTGCCGCTTGCTCGATGTCGATGCCTGCCGCTGCACCGACTATCCGAACCGCAGCGAGAAAGTCGCGGACTGCGTGCGACTGACACCGAAGGATCAGGCGAGTTTCTCGTGGTTACCGTTTAGCTGCGGCTATCGACGTGTGGCGGAACGCCGCGGTCTGGCGGATTGGCATCCGCTGGTGAGTGGTCGACCGGAAAGTGTTCACGAGGCGGGTATCTCAGTGCGCCACTTTGCGCGCTCGGAACGTGAGGTTGGCCCAGCCAACCCGGACGAGGCGCCCTTGATACAATGGCAGTTTATCGACACTGACCAGACAGGGCCTGACCATGAG
This sequence comes from Pseudomonadota bacterium, assembly GCA_038533315.1. Taxonomy (GTDB): domain Bacteria; phylum Pseudomonadota; class Gammaproteobacteria; order Steroidobacterales; family Woeseiaceae; genus CALBPI01. Next base: position 2,498 of record JBCAZB010000312.1, read on the forward strand.
TGATGCTGCATTTCAGCCACTGAACCAATACCGGCGCTACGACGAGGACGAGATGCTCGCACGTTCCGAGGCATTGTATGAAGACCTCAATCGTCGCCGCACCGTGCGCGACTTTTCGGACAAGCCCGTGCCGAGGTCAGTCATCGAGAATTGCCTCAAGATCGCCAACACGGCACCGAGCGGTGCCAACATGCAGCCATGGCACTTCGCGGTGATCTCCAACCCGGAGATGAAGCAACGCGTGCGCGAAGCGGCGGAGGCGGAGGAACGTGAGTTTTACGGTCACCGTGCATCGGACGAATGGCTGGAGGAGCTCAAAAAGTTCGGCACCGACGCCAACAAGCCGTTTCTGGAAACCGCGCCCTATCTCATCGCCATCTTCATGCAGAAGTTTGCTGTCGATGAGGAGGGGAACAAGACCAAACACTACTACCCGCAGGAGTCGGTTGGTCTCGCCACTGGCATGCTGATCGCGGCGCTACACCAGTGCGGGCTTGCTTCGCTGACGCACACACCGAGCCCGATGGCGTTCCTGAACGAAATCTGCGGCCGTCCGAAACACGAGCGTGCGTATCTGTTGTTGGTAGTGGGCTACCCGGCCGACGACGCTCAGGTGCCGGTGATCGAACGCAAGCAGCTCGACGAGTTTTCAGAGTTTATTGAGTAAGACCGAGCCTGCCAAGAGGGGATTGGCGTGAAGACGATCAACCGCGGCTCTATGTAATATTCGGAGGAACTCCGAAACCTGTCGGCGGGCCCCAGCCGCCGTGCATTGTCGTTCTTCCGGTACACGCTGGGTGATGCCGGTAACCGTCTGCGTGTGATCGAGCAGATCGAGCGACCGAACGGTAGCTCAGAACAGCGCGACATTAGCTACACCTACGATGCGCTGTACCGTCTCCGTAATGAGTCGGTCACCATGGAGTTCTCGAGCGACAGCACGTCTTGGACTTACGATGCCGTCGGTAACCGCCTGACCGAGAGCGGGTTCGGATCATCGGGCTTTTTCAGCAAGAGCTATACCTATAACCGTAACGACTGGCTGCTGACGGAGACCAACAACGGCGTTGCGACGGTGTACGCCTACGATGCCAACGGCAACACCGATAGCAAGTTGGTGGGCGGTGTTGAGCAGGCGAGCTATGTCTACGACTCACAGGATCGTATGACGGTTGCGAACATCACCGACCAAGGTGCGACGACCACGACGTTCTACGATTACGACATCTCAGGCATTCGTCAGCGAGAGACGGCCCAAAGCCTGCAGGCGGATGCCGAGCGTACGTGTGCCGAACCAGTTGATCCGCGCCTGACCGATCTGTCGGTCGCTGTCGCGGCCTTAAGCGACGAGCAGCAGAATCTGTTGATGCTGTTTTATGG
>JBCAZB010000313.1:0-3859 GCA_038533315.1 Pseudomonadota bacterium
CCCTCCAGTAGAAATTCGAGCCTACCTGTTCGCCATCCGCGTACGCTGTCACGCGCGAGCGGAGAAGGTGTTTCTCGGTAACGCCGAACGATGACCACATTCCCCGATTTAAAACCGTCCACTATCTCAGTCGCTCGTTGTCCGCCGTCACTCGCAAACTCTTCGGGTGTCTGCGGTAGTGGGGCGACCTGAACACGCACGCGAACTCGGTCGAACTGGCCATCGCCCGCTGGTATCTCGAGTACATGCAACCCGCTTTCCTGTTCCAACAGCCCAAAACTGCCGAAACCGGTGATTTTCAACAGGGTGTGATACCGCGAGGCGACGGTTGGGACAGCCTGAATACGCATGCCGCGACGTTTCGCCCATTGGCTGTACATACTGATGATTTGATTTCGAAAGGGCAGCGCGGCTGGCAGCGCCTTGTCGTCGGTGACAAGTCGAATCCCGATAAACGCTTGCGTTGGCCGGCGGTGCTCGAAATCCCTAAGGCCCTCCCGTAGAGCAAACAATCGGCTTGCGACGCGTTGTGTTAGGCCCGTCGCCGTGGCGCTCAGACGTTGCGAAAGACGCTCGAGAGTGCTGGTTCCGTTCTCAATGCGATCCATGAGCTCAACTCGGTCCAGTGTCGCGAAGCGTTCTTTGCGCGACCAGAATTCTTCGTCGCTCATCTCTGTCAGCTTGGCGGCCTTTTCCTCTAACCACTCAGTCGCGTTAATCCGTTCGGCGATCTCGGAGATTGCGGATCTTAGGTACGTCACGCTGCCGGCAGGTGGTGTGCCGGCTTGCAGAATTTGTGTCAGCGCCAGGGAGTCATCTGCTACACCGTGATCGATGTCCTCAACTTCGGCGTCGGGGTCAATGAACTCGACCTGGAGTGCATCACCATCACTGCGCACGAACAAGAACTGCTCACCGCTTGGCGCCTCATTCTGGACCATGGTGATCGACAGCGGGACAAGGAGGTGTTGCTCGATAGCACGACGAAGCGGACGCGCACCCAGGTCCGGCGTAAAGCCTTCATTGAGTAGAAACTCGATCGCTGAATCTTCCCACTCCACCGCCCACTGCTTGTTGCGCAGCCCGCGGCGGTCGAGTGTGAGCCTAAGTTCTTTGCGAAGGATGCCTCTCATCACATTGCGGCTAAGCGGCTTGAAAACGACGGTTCTGTCGAGACGATTCACAAATTCTCGTCGGAATGTGCGATTGACGGTGCGCATGACTTCATTCGCGGAGAACTCGCCCCGCTTGCCTGTGAAACCGACACCCCGCTCCGCACTGATGGTCGAACCGAGGTTCGATGTCAGTATGATGATGCTGTGTCTGAAATCAGCAACTGCGCCTTTGGCATCGGACAGTCTGCCGTCATCGAAAACCTGCAGAAACATGTCCCAGACTTTGCTGTGTGCTTTTTCAAACTCATCGAGCAGTACAACCGAGAACGGCTTCTGCCGGATCTTGGTCGTCAACGAACCGCCTGCCAGTGCCTTGTCGTCATCGTCACTGATCAGGCGCCATGCGGAGTCAGCGCTCTGATACTCACTCATATCGAGACGGATCATCTGTTCGCGCGAGCCGAACAGATAGGCAGCTAGCGTCTTTGCGATCTCGGTTTTGCCTGTGCCGGTGGGACCGGCGAAGAGAAATACACCAACCGGCCGGGACGGATCTGTCAGGCCAGCCTTGAGCATAGCGATACGTTCGACAAGGCAGTCGACGGCTTCCTCCTGACCAAAGATGCGCTGTGTAAACACGTCGCGGACCTGTGCCACGTCGAGCTTTTGCTGTTCATCGAGTACGTCCGTAGGGAGTCCGGACAGTTGGCTAAGTGCGCGCAGCACATGTCCGCGGTCAATGCGTGTCTGTCCGGCATCCCGCGCTGTCAATGCGGACAGCTTGACCAGTGAAAGCACACCCCCAGGGAAGGCGCGGTGAGAAAAATACTGCTGAGCGACCTGCACCGCCTCATTCAGGACTACGTGCTTTTCCGTGGGGGATGCGTCGGGTTGTATTGTGCTCAGCAACTGACTCCCGAGTTCCCGCGTCTCGGCCTCTGTCGCGGAGCCAAGTCGGATGATTTTCACGACGCTGCTGAACGACGGGAATCGCGTTTGCAACGTCTGGAGTCCATCCGGAGTCGTCTCGCTGACGAAAAAAATCGACCGCTGCTCAATGGCTGGCCAGAGCTGATTGAGGACGGAGCTTTGCTTGCCCGTCGTGCGGCCAAACTGGTCGAGTTCGTTGAATCGGTCGACATAGATCGCAACCTGCTTCGTCACGGCTGCCTCAATCGTCAGGCGACGCAGCTGACCTTCTATTTCTCCAACATACTTCTGATCGGCGATCAGGTTAGTTGGAGAGGTTTTGAGAATGCGCCAGTCGCGATCCATCAGTGTTCTCGCAAATTGTTCGCGAAGCGCCGATTTGCCAACGCCAGGCTCACCAACAACGACGATGGACTGCGGTCGATCGCGTTTCAAAATCTCTACCATCTGCTGGTGCAGCTGCCGGAGAGAGCGAGTTTCGAATACGTTCTGATCAGTATCACGCTCGCTTAGCAATTTACCTATCGATCGCAGATAAGAATCGTCGACGACGGTTTGGGCATATCGCTCGAACGCATCGCTGACCGCGTCGCGGAACTCTTCTGGCAAGGCAGCGATCAGTGCTTCGATATCTTCCCGTCGATCGCGCGAGAGTGGTTTTGCCTCGGTGGCAAAGTTCAGTGGTGATTCGTCAGCCAACCGGTGTCGTAACAGACGGCCGAGCTCGTCCAAAACGGTTAGATTGTTGGGCCACCAAGACTGCGCGGCATACAGCGTGGATGCGATCGCGGGACGGTTTGCATTCTTATCGATAAAACGCAGTGCAAAAATCAATGGGACTAGCCAGCTTTTCTCCAGTCGCGCGAACGCAGCGTCGAGCACCGTCTGAGCTTGCCCTCGATGCTCGAGTGCTTGCATCGCTATGCAGCGCAGTACCCAGTTTCGTCCTCGCGCGTAGTTTTGAACGGTGTGAAGTGGCAGTGCTTCCGCGGCCATAGCGTCAACTGCACGCTGGAAATCCGGATTCTCCAGCGCATCCATCGGGTGCGCCATTTCCTCCATCGGCGTTTCGAGATCCCTCGCGATCGCCATGAAATCGACCGACGATGCTTCCGGTTCCGCTGATTCGGATTGCGTTAATGACGTGACTTTAGCGGTCGCATCCGGTGAGCGCTCCAGTTTGGCAGCGGCGCTAAACGACTGCACGGCGGCAAACACCAGGACGGCCAACACGATACAGAGGATAGTAAGGAACATCGTCATATCGAACTTGGTGCAGAGGGCTTTGTATTGCGGGTCGCATACTCTGCCATAAATTCGCGATCAGTGGTCGGCTCTAGAGGCGTCACAGAAGATCCGGCCTATCATTAAGGTGTTCTTAAGCTTTCCCGTAAGACATCGCGACACGGCTTGCGCACGCTGTCCCTGTTTCCAATCGAACCAGGGAGATTCCGATGCGCACAAGAAAACTCAGAACGTCCAGACTGTTGCCGACCCTAGGCATTATCGTTCTTACCGGCTGCGGGGGTGGTGGCGGTGACGATGCTATCGCCTTGCCACCGGTGCCAACACCGCCGCCCGTTAGCGATATCACCGAAGGTGTCTTCAAGGACAGCAATGTCGCCGGACTGAGCTATGTCTCTGGCGGAGAATCCGGTGTGACCACCGCAGATGGCCGCTTTACCTGCGAGACCGGCGAAACTGTCACATTCTCGATCGGCGCCGTTCAGCTCGGCACTGCCGACTGCGCGACACTGTTATCACCCGCGTCACTGATCGGTGACGGTACGCTCGATGCGCCCGGCGTGCTGAAC
>JBCAZB010000314.1:0-3857 GCA_038533315.1 Pseudomonadota bacterium
CTACAAGAGCGGTAGCAAGGAACAAGCGATCGACGCCGCTGACCAGTTCATGCGTGAGAACCCAACGCATCCGCGTGTCGACTACGCGCTATACATCAAAGGGCTCGCCTATTTTGATAAACCGGCTGGCCCTCTGGACGGCTTGTTCAGGGTTGATCGCGCCGATCGTCCACCCAACGATGCACAACGCGCGTTCTCCGTTTTCCGACAACTGGTCGAACGTTACCCGGCCAGCCGCTATGCCGATGACGCTGTGCAGCGAATGGTCTACATCAAGGACAAGCTGGCACGCTACGAAAACAACGTAGCAGACTACTATCTGCGACTCGGCGCTTATGTCGCGTCGTTGAATCGCGCCAAACGCACGCTACAGCGCTTCGACGGCACCGCGGCCAACGAAGAGTCGCTGCGCATCATGATCGAGTCTTATGAAAAGCTGGGGCTCGAGGATCTCGCCGCATCGACTCGCGAAGTGCTGGAAATCAACTTCCCGGGCAGCTAGTTCGGGCTGAACGGCGTCAAACGTCTTCGGGGAAGACATACCCTGATGTGATCGGGTAGCGCCAATCACGGCCAAACGCCCGTCGACTTACCCGCACACCTGGTGGCGCCTGACGGCGCTTGTACTCATTGCGGCGCACCATACTCAGCACGCGCACGACCGTGTCGCGATCGAAACCCAGATCGCAAATGTCGTCGACCGATAAATCCCGCTCGACGAAAGCGGCCAGAATGGCATCGAGAATCTCGTAAGGTGGCAGCGAATCGGTGTCTTCCTGATCGGGTCGTAGCTCGGCCGACGGCGGACGATCGATGACCCGCTGAGGAATCGGCGGCGCCTCGGGTGTAAGACTGTTGCGGTGGCGGGCCAATGCGAACACAGTGAGTTTGCTGCAGTCCTTGAGCGGCGCGAATCCGCCCGCCATATCGCCGTACAACGTCGCATAACCGACGGCCATCTCACTCTTGTTACCGGTCGTCAGCAACATCCTGCCGGTCTTGTTGGAGAGCGCCATTAACAACACGCCGCGACTGCGCGACTGGATGTTTTCCTCGGTCGTGTCTTCTTGCAGCCCTTCAAAGAGCGGGGCGAGCTGACCCAGCGTCGCCTCAACCATCGGTGCGATCGAAATCACATCATAGGTGACACCCATGCGCTGCGCCTGAAGTGCAGCGTCTTCGCGACTCATATCGGAGGTGTAGTGGTAGGGCATCATCACCGCGTGTACGGCATCGGCGCCGAGCGCATCAACGGCGATCGCCATCGTCAATGCGGAATCGATGCCCCCGGACAAGCCGAGAATGATGCCCGGAAAACCGTTCTTGCGCACATAGTCCTGCGTACCGCAGACGAGTGCGCGATAGATGCTGTCTTCGCGAGCCAGCAGTGGCGCAATGGAATCGGCACCCACGGAGATCCGACCATCGTCATCGCGTTGTACGTTGACGAGCAAATCTGTCACTTCGAACGGTGCTGCTCGTCCGACGATATCGCCGTCACCTGCCATTACGAATGAGCCACCGTCAAACACCAGCTCGTCCTGACCGCCCACCATATTGGTGTACAACACGGGCAATTGGTGCGCGGTCGCACGCTCGCGTACGACATGCTCGCGCCGTTGTTGCGCGCCCTCTGAGTACGGCGATCCGTTAATCGCAATCAGGCATTCTGCGCCCGCTTCGGCAGCGGCAGCTGCGGGAGGTGGCTCCCAGACATCTTCACAAATGGTCAGCCCGAACGTAACGCCTCCGAGCGTAAACAATGTCGGCGCATCACCAGGCGTAAAGTAACGTTTCTCGTCGAAGACCTGGTAATTCGGTAACAGCCATTTGCGGTATTCCGCGATACGTTCGCCGCCGGACAGCACACAGGCTGCGTTGTAGATATGCCCATCGACGTACTCTGGGTAGCCGACGATGACGGCGATGTCCGCGGTTTCGGTACGCAAGGTGTCCAGCGCCCGGCTGACACGCCGCTGCAAACCGGCGTGTAACAGAAGATCTTCAGGCGGATAACCGCACAGAATCATCTCTGGCAGCACCACCAGCTGCGCGCGCTGTTCATCGCGCGCACGGTGAATGGCTTCAATACACATCGCCAGGTTGCCAGCGACGTCACCAACCAGCGGGTTGAGCTGGGCGAGAACGACCTTCACTGAGTCTGCGTTGGTCGCCACGCCGCTCATCTACCCGCGCACGACCGCTTACGCGCCGAGCGACTCCACCATGGCGTTGCCGAGCTCTGCAGGCGACCGCACGGTGCGAACGCCAGCGGCTTCCAGCGCCTTGAATTTCGCATCGGCCGTGCCTTGGCCACCGGCAACAATCGCGCCGGCATGGCCCATGCGCTTGCCTGGCGGTGCGGTGACACCCGCAATGTAGGACACGACAGGCTTGTTGACGTTGTCCGCGATGTATTCAGCGGCTGCCTCTTCATCGGCACCACCGATTTCACCAACCATGATGATGCCCTCGGTCTGGTCATCAGCCTCGAACAACTCGAGGCAATCGATGAAGTTCATGCCGCGGATCGGATCGCCACCGATACCCACGCAGGTGCTCTGACCCAAGCCAGCCTGCGTCGTCTGGTAGACCGCCTCGTAGGTCAGCGTGCCAGACCGTGACACGACACCAATCTTGCCGGCAGAGTGGATGAAGCCCGGCATGATGCCGATTTTGGCTTGCTCCGGCGTGATGATACCGGGGCAATTCGGGCCGATCAGACGACACTCATGATCTTCGAGCGCAGCCTTGACCTTCACCATGTCGAGGACCGGAATGCCTTCCGTAATACAGACGATCAATGCAACGCCCGCCGCAGCCGCCTCGAGGATAGCATCCGCGGCAAACGGTGGCGGCACATAGATCATGCTGACATCAGCGCCGGTCTCTGCGACGGCATCGCTGACCGAATCAAACACAGGTACACCCAAATGCTCACTGCCACCGCGACCCGGCGTTACACCACCAACGACCTGCGTGCCATACTCCAGGCATTGCTCGGTGTGAAACGAGCCCTGATTGCCGGTGATGCCCTGGCAAATCACTTTGCTGTTTTTGTTAACCAGAATACTCATTGATTTGCCCCGTTTATCCCGCTGCCGCAACCGCTTTCTTGGCGGCGTCCGTCAGATCTTCTGCAGTGATGATGTCGAGCCCACTCTCAGCGAGAGTCGCTCGTCCTTTTTCGACATTGGTACCTTCCAGCCGCACAACAACCGGCACCTCAACACCGACTTCCTTGACGGCTGTGATGATGCCGTCCGCGATCAGATCGCAGCGCACAATACCGCCAAAAATGTTGACGAGAATCGCTTTAACTTTGTCGTTCGACAGAATCAGCTTGAACGCTTCCGCGACCCGCTCAGCCGTCGCGCCACCGCCCACATCAAGGAAGTTGGCAGGCTCGCCACCGTAGACGTTGATGACATCCATCGTCGCCATCGCGAGACCCGCGCCATTGACCATGCAGGCAATGTCGCCGTCCAAAGAGACGTAGTTGAGATCGTGCTCCGCAGCACGGGCTTCCTTTTCGTCTTCCTGCGACGCATCGCGCAGCGCTGCAATGGCTTTTTGCCGGAACAGCGCGTTGTCTTCTATGTTGATCTTCGCATCCAATGCGACGATATCGCCGTCTTTGGTGGTGATCAGCGGATTGATCTCGACCTGACTGGCGTCGATATCGATGAACATCTTGTAGAGCGCATGGGCTACTTTGGCGAACGCTTTCGACTGAGCTTTGTCGAGGCCGAGCGTCGATGCCATGTCACGCACCTGGTACGCGGCGAGGCCCACGGCTGGCGAGATGTTGACCGTTGTGATGCGCTCGGGCGTCTTATGCGCCACCTCTTCGATAT
>JBCAZB010000315.1:0-3854 GCA_038533315.1 Pseudomonadota bacterium
AAATATTAAATCGTTTAAAACGGCATAGCAAGCATTTTCGATTCGGAAAAACCGTGCCGGTTAGATGGCATTCACGGACCTTGTTCAGCCTGGGAAAAACGCTTAACGGTCCGTCTTTGATGACGGCGATTGAGCCCGCGTCAATAGGCCGGGGAGGATCAACGATGGTCGTGATTCAGTAATGCAGATGCTTAATGTCGTCAGCCCAAAAGGTTTACGAACCCACTTCACCGCTCCGGGCGAGCGTCGGCCATAGTGAGGATCAGTAACAACGCAGCGATTTCCGATCGCAACGTGTCATGGTCTGTCCAGGTTTCCTGCAGCCCATGTGCACCCACACTTATACCGCCCCGACTTATAGTGACAGCGGGCAGATCAATAGCCATTGCAGCATTGGCATCGGTCGACGAGGCGCTAAGTACCGGTTCTAGCCCGAGTGACCGCCATATCGCCAACGTTTGCTGGATGAGTTTTGTGTTCAACGGTGTTGACCCAGCTGGACGTGCACCAACAGATTCCAAGGCAACCGTTAATGCTTGGCCACCAAGGCGGCGCTGATTGGCCGCATTGATCCCTTCGGATACGCTTTGCCGAAACGCTGCATCCAGCGATGCCAGGAGCAGTGGATCTGCACTACGCATGTCCACTTCCATCCAACTGGCAAAGGGGATGGCATTGATTGACGTACCTCCGCCAATGCGACCGACCGAATAGCTCCCTTTGCTCGGCGTCGCGGCGAGCAAATCATCCGCCTTCGTGGCGAATCCGGTAATGATATTGGCGAGTGCGTGATGCGGGTTCGCGTGGCCAAAATCTCCCCAGGAATGCCCGCCTTTTCCATTCACCGTGACGCGAAATCTGCTTGAGCCGACTGACGTTGAAACGATCAGGTTGGGGTTGCTGCCATCGATAGCGATCAACGCTTCAAACCGCTCTGCCAGCGGACCCGTCAGCAGGTGTTTTATGCCACGCAGATCACCGAGCCCCTCCTCGCCGACGGTTGCCACGAATAACATCGCTTTATCGGCGTCGATCTCTGCTTTGGTCACCGCCCGCATCAATGCGTACAGCATCGCTACGCCTCGCGTGTTGTCTCCGACGCCCGGTGCCTTGTAGACACCATCGCTCGCATCCACTGCGATGGTTGTGCCCTCGGGAAAAACCGTATCCATGTGCGCCGCAATGACCACAATGCCCGCATCAGCTACTGCAGGACGCAAGGCCAGTACGTTACCAACGTCATCAATCGAGACGTCGAATCCCGGTAATTCCTGAAACTTGGTGGCGATTGCGCGAGCCCGCAGAGACTCACCAAACGGCGGTGCCGGAATCTCTGTAAGCGACACCATCCAGTCGTTCACTTGGACACGTTGTGCCTCAAGAATATTTTGGGCCGCACGAACAGAGTCAGATTGCTGTAACTCAACAATTGACGCCGGCTCAGCGATCGCCGCCGTAGCCAGCGCAGCACCCATCAGAGATTTAAGCCATAGGCGCATTAAAGATCCTTGCGTTTCTCTGCGGCCAGTGTATCGCAGCTACCGTCCTGTCATCATGGTCGTCGCAGGTTCAACATAATCCGGAAGAACCTGCTTACCATCGATATATCACCGCAATCGGCAGGCCCACGGGCCGCGTGACAACGCGTCGTACACATGTGTAAAAAAATGACACAAACGATTGAAATATCGCGTTTTATGAGTTCTCATGACTGCGGGGAACCCAATATCCGCGTCACCCAAACCGCCATTAAATCGGCGGTTTACAGGCCAGACGGCAGTCGTTGGCATTTTGTGACATGTGCACGTCGCAATTCTTGGTGGTATCCGGATAATTAGGAGAAGGGGAATTCTGACTAGTCGGGAGCTGTAACGTCATGTCCGTTGGGAAACACTGGAGTGCCGCACGAAGGGTACGCAAAAGCCATGCTGATGGTTTTACCCTGTTCGAGCTGATGCTGGCCATCGCGGTTATCGCTGTGGTCGCAGGGTTCGCTGTGCCCTCCTTCGTTGACATCGTGCGCAGTAATCGCATCGTCACCGATAACAATGAAATCGTCTCGGCGCTTGCCCTGGCACGATCTGAGGCCATTAAGAGTGGCGTACGGACGACCATGTGTCGCAGCGCCGATCAGGCGACGTGTGCTGGAGCTGGCGGCTGGGAACAAGGCTGGATCGTATTTTCTGACCCCGCCAATCCGGGCGTCGTGGATGCTGGCGAAATTGTGATTCGGGTATGGGGCCCACTTCAGGGTGGTGGCACCGTAAGAAGCTCCGGTGCGTTCAACAGTTATTTGTCCTTTGTCGGAACCGGAGAGACCCGCGGCGATACTGCCAACGTCGGTGATTTTCGTGTTTGCGGCAAGACTGGCGACATTGAAGAGGGTCGCACGATCAGTGTTGGCTTCTTCGGGTCGGCGGCAACCACCAAAGGGGTATCCGCATGTCCTTAAAAATAGTGAAAAGGCAGCGTGGTTACACACTGATCGAGATTTTGGTCGCCTCGATCCTGCTGACTGGTGGGCTTGTCGGTCTCGCGAGCATGCAAGTGAATGGCACTCGACTGAACAACAGCGCGTACTTGCGCTCGCAAGCCAACGTCATAGCTTACGACATCATCGATCGCATGCGCGCGAATCGTGCCGACGCCCGAGCCGGTGCTTACGACATTGGTCTCGCTGATACGACGCCGACACTGACAACGCAGGTTGAAGACATCGATCTGGTGCAGTGGCGCACGGCGATTGACTACTACCTGCCTGCCGGGCGCGGCGCTGTCGAGCGTGTGGCTGGCGCGACAGCAGACGACCCTGCTCGCTTCACCATTACCGTTGAGTGGAATGACGGCCGTGAAGCCGGCGATGAAGTGCAGTTTCAACTGGTGACCGAGATATGAGGCATTCACTAAACCAACGCGGATACACGCTGATCGAGTTGCTGATTGCACTGACACTCGGCGCGTTTCTGGTCGGCGGTATCCTACAGCTTTATATTGGCAGCAAGCGCTCGTACAACACCCAGCAAGCGGCCACGGAACTCCAGGAAGTCGGTCGTTTTACGTTGAACGCGCTGGTCTCAGATATACGCATGGGCGGCTTTTTCGGCTGCGGATCTCGGACCAACATGGTCAACGCGCTGAATAGTGCTGCTAACTGGGCCTACGACACGGACACACCAGTTCTCGGATACGAGGGGGGCGCGAGCACCTTTCCGGGTCTCTTCGCAGGTCTGGCTGTCGCCAATACCGATGCGATCAAAATTACCCGAGCGATCCCCGACGACAGCTATGTCATCGACACGCACGCAACGGCTACGGGTCAGATGTCACTGAAGACACCACACGATATTGGCCAAAACGAAATTCTGGTCGCGACCGATTGTCTCAACAGCGCGGTGTTTCAAACGACAAACGCTGGCGCTGGGTCAACCATCATCAATCACGCTAGCTCCGGCGGCACTGTCGGTAATTGTACGCAGGGCTTGGGCGCACCGCTAAACTGCGGAACGGCTACCGGTAATCCCTACCAATTCAACGAAGACTCGTTCTTGATGCGCTTTGAAACCAACGCCTACTTCATTGGCATCGGTGCCAACGGGCGCAACTCACTGTTCCGCGTTTCACTCGACAACGATGGCACGCTCGGTGTACCGATTGAAATGGCTGAGGGGGTTGCGGATATGCAGTTGGTCTACGGTGTCGACAACACCGGCGATGGTTCTGTCGATGCCTATCTGTTGGCAGACGCAATCGCATTAGCTGATTGGGGGAACGTCATGAGTGTCCAAATCAATTTGCTGATGGAATCCAATATCGACCGCATCGCCGACGACCCGCAATCCTATGTGTTCTTCGAT
>JBCAZB010000316.1:0-3817 GCA_038533315.1 Pseudomonadota bacterium
CGCGAGTACACCCTGTTCATTAATCCACCAAATAGAGTCAGCGAAGCACAACGCGCGGCCCTGCGCTTTGACGTAGTGCCGACTCGCGAGAGCGCGCCTGTAATCCGTCGACGTGTTGCCACTGCGGATTCGCCGCGAAGCCGCAACAATATTGACCGATCGCCAATCGACACCTCCCGCTACGAGGTACAACAGGGCGACAGCGTATCGGCCATCGCCATGCGCATGGGTGCGAAGGGTGCCGATCTCTGGCCTACCGTCGACAGAATTGTTGCAGCCAATCCAGAGGCATTTGTCGACGGCAATGCGGACCGCCTGTTGGCCGGCGCTGTACTGGCATTGCCGGTTGCCCTGTCTGCCAGCGTCCCACAACCCGCTGCAGTGCCGACAGCCAACGTCGCGCCGATTGAAGTCACAGCATCGCCGACAGAAACAACCACTACGCCACCACCGGATGAGCCACCGCCCGCGACCAGCATGCTGGTCGCGCAGGAACGCGCCGCTTTAATGGACGCGATCGCCGAGAGCGACGCCGAGTTAGCATCGGTGCGCGAAGAGATCGCCGCGCTACAACGACAACTCGCGATCGGCCAAACACCTACGACCGTCAGTGATAGTCCATTTGTGCAGACACAACCCGAGCCGATTCAATCAACGCCTGCCGCTGCAGTCACCGATACTACCCCCGACAATGCCGTGCCGACATCATGGGGCAAGTTTTTCGCGTTCCTCCTCGGTGGCGCGAGTCTGTTGGTCATCGCGGTGCTGTGGCGTATGCAACAACAAGCACGTAGCCGACGGCAGCGTCAGCGTGAAGCAGCGCAATGGACTCCGCCGCGCGCGGAGCGGCCACAGACGCATCGAACGAAACCGATGTCCGCTGCAGGCGCTCGCCGCGCCGCGACGGAAGAGAACTACTTCGTGCGCGAAGACGACAGTAGCGACAAATTGGCAGTTCTCGACCACGATTTCAGCGATGACGTCAAACAACCCGCCGACAATCTGACACTGGAATCCACCTACGGATATCGATCGCGGTTGGACAACGCTCCGTCGGAGCCAACGGCAGCCCAACAAGAGGATGCGTGGCTGGTTGAGAATACCGATCGCTTTGAGATTCCAAGCGCCGACATCAGCGCACAATCACCGGCCCCGATCATGGATGATCCGACTGCGGAAATGCCGCGTGCAGAGACGCAAGATCGTTCCGGCGAAACGACGATCGACGAGCAATCGCTAGAGATGCTCGCGCAGGACTACGAGCACGAATTTACGCGCACCCAACAGCTTGAGAAAGCGTTAGCAGAAGCTGCACTGGCCAGTGGTATCGCGAATATGGTGGACGACGCGAAACGCTCAGGCGAACCCGTGAACATCGACGATACCGTCGAGCAAATCGTTCAAGCTTCTACCGGCGACACGACTCAGACAATGCCACCTGAGGAGCTGCGACGCGCATCAGCGGAAGACAACGAAGCCGCGATTCGCGAGTTTACCGAGACGATTGCAGAAGAAGACGCGACACTGCAAATGAATGCCGAACAAGACGATCTGGAGTTCGATATCACTTCGACCTTCCAAGCAGATATCGATGATATCGCCGAGGCTGATGATGATGACGGCACCGAGATCATGCAGCGTACCGGTATTCGCAAGGGCTGAGTTGGTCAGCCCAGCGATAGCCGATCTACGCGACGGTAGTTGCGCGACAACATTTGTCCTCGATTGCCGCGCGTCCCCACGTATTGCTCGAGGTCCTGCGGTTTCAACGTCATATGTCGATCTGCACAATGCACGACGAGACTAGCACCAGCGGGTACCGCCTGAATCGCCACCATGCGCTCGTCGCCGGCGACAAATTTCTTTCGCGGGATATCCATGATCTTATTGCCCTTGCCACGAGCGAGTTCCGGTAGATCATCGAGGTCAAAGACAAGCAGCTTTCCGGTGCTACTCACCGCTGCAATCATCTCCCCTTCACTCCATTCCGTTGCAGAAGGCACCAACACATCAGCGCCAGTCGGTACGTTCAACATAGCCTTCCCGGCCTTCGCGCGGCTGAGCAAATTCTCTGCCATCACAACGAAACCATATCCCGCACTGGTGGCAACGACATAACGCTGATCAGGCGCACCAAACATGACCCCGGCGAAACTTGCACCGTCGGGCGGATTGAAATGACTCGATAGTGGTTCACCCTGCCCGCGCGCGGACGGCAAAGCGTGTGCGATTAAACTGTAAACTCGACCAGCGCTATCGAGGAACAGCGCAGTCTGGTTACTCTTACCTTGACCGGCATCGAGATAACCGTCTCCAGATTTGTAATTCAGCGCACGTGGGTCGATCTCGTGCCCCTTTGCCGCGCGGGCCCAACCACGTTCTGACAACACCACCGTAACCGGTTCACTGGCAACCAGGGCCGTTTCGTCCAGCGCCTTGCCCGCGGTCCGCTCGACAATACGCGTCCGCCGTTCGTCACCAAACTCCTCGGTATCAGCGAGTATTTCTTTTTTGACCAGCGTTTTCAGACGGGCGTCGCTGCCGAGGATTTTCTCAAGTTCTATTTTTTCCGCCTGCAGCGACTCCTGCTCGCCGCGAATCTTAAACTCCTCGAGCTTGGCGAGGTTGCGTAAGCGCAGGTTGAGGATCGCGTCTGCCTGAATTTCACTGAGCTTGAAGCGCCGCATTAATTCGGCGCGAGGTTCATCCTCTTCGCGAATGATACGGATCACTTCATCTATATTCAGGTAGGCGATCAGCAGCCCATCGAGAATGTGCAGCCGATCATCGACCTTGCCAAGTCGATGTTCAAGCCGTCGGATGACAGTAGACTTTCTAAACGAAAGCCACTCAACCAGCATCTCGCGCAACGCGAACACTCGGGGTGCGCCGTTCAGCCCGATGATGTTCAGATTTACACGCAGCGTTCGCTCTAATGCCGTCGTCGCGAACAGGTGCGACATCAATGCATCGACATCGACGCGACGACTCTTTGGTGTAATGACTAACCGCACCGGTGCCTCGTGATCCGACTCATCCCGCAAGTCCTCGACCATCGGCAGTTTTTTGGCCCGCATTTGTGTCGCGATCTGTTCGAGCACCTTCGCGCCAGAGGTCTGGTAGGGCAACTCAGTAATGACGATATCGTCGTCTTCCCGCGTCCAGACCGCTCTGGCCCGCAATGTGCCATTGCCCGTCTCGTAGACCTGACGAATCTCGTCAGCTGACGAGATTAGTTCCCCCCCTGTTGGGAAATCGGGGCCTTTGATATGTTCCATTAAGTCATCGAGTGTCGACCGCGGTTTCTCGAGCAGCCGCACCAGCGCACCGCTCACCTCGCGAAGATTGTGCGGTGGAATATCTGTCGACATTCCAACGGCAATACCGCTCGTACCATTCAGCAACAGATTCGGCAGACGGGCTGGCAGATTAACCGGCTCGTCAATGGTGCCGTCGAAATTCGGTTGCCAATCGACAGTCCCTTGACCGAGCTCGGAGAGTAACGACGCCGCATACGGCCGTAACTTCGCCTCGGTGTAACGCATTGCCGCGAAGGATTTAGGGTCATCCGGAGAACCCCAGTTGCCCTGACCGAAGATCGTCGGATACCGGTAGGAAAACTCCTGCGCCATCAGCACCATCGCCTCGTAACACGCGGAATCGCCATGCGGATGAAACTTGCCGATCACGTCACCGATCGTGCGCGCTGATTTCTTCGGTTTGGCGTTGGCACCCAGCGACAGCTCGCTCATCGCGTAGATGATCCGGCGTTGGACGGGCTTCAGCCCGTCGCCGACATGCGGTAATGCGCGATCCA
>JBCAZB010000317.1:0-3803 GCA_038533315.1 Pseudomonadota bacterium
GCCGCACCGGGCACAGCATGCAGGAAGTAGGTCTGATCCTTGTTGCTATCCACGCCTTTCAATAGCAGTGTTTCATCACCGCTGCGTGCGGTCCTGGCGTAGTGACCCGTTGCAAGAAAGTCCGCGCCGAGTCGCATGGCATATTCCGCGAACACCCCGAATTTAATCTCGCGATTGCATAACACGTCCGGGTTCGGTGTTCGGCCGTTGCGATATTCGTCGAGAAAGTAATCGAACACACGCTGTCGGTAATCGCTGGCGAAATTGACATGGTGAAGCGGGATGTCCAGTTGTTCGCAGACCCGGCGGGCGTCCTGCAGATCTTCCGCCGCGCTGCAATACTCGTCGTCGGCTTCCCAGTTGGTCATGTGCAGGGCTTCAACAATCATGCCTTGCTGCTTCAGAAGCCACGCAGTCACGGATGAGTCGACACCACCAGACATGCCGACGATAACTCGTTTTCCGACGCGTTCGTGTTTGAGTAGTTCGTTCATGCGCTAATGGTACGCGAGTGCCCCGGATCGCGGCCAGTGTGCGCGCCAGGGACCTAAACTAGATTGCGACTAAAGCGGTGTCGCGAGTGACGAAATAGTGCGTTGCCAGTCTCGGCCTTCGGCCTCGCTGGGCACGATTAACTGTTCGCGGCGGCCAGCAAGATAGTCGTCAATGGCGCTGAGTACTACGGGGGCGCGAAGGCGCTCTGCATCGGCTGCCAGCGCGTCGCGGCCTCGCCAGTGAACGGATAGGATGCCGGCATCCAATACCGCTGCAGGGTCTTCCGTTGTCGCACGGCCACAGTAGACGAGACGAATGTTGCGCTGCTCCCGCTCGAAATCCAGCCAAAGATAGGCGCCGACAAAAGCTTGCGGCTCAAAATGCCAGCGTGTTTCTTCCATGACCTCGCGGGTAATGGCCTGTTCGGCAGATTCGCCCGACTCGATATGGCCGCCCGGTAGGTTGACGACGACACCATGACGCGTCACTTCCTCGATACAGAGAAAGCGGCCATTGCGTTCCGCGATGCCCGATACCGTAATGTCGGTAGGAAAGTGCTCGGTGTTTCTCATTGTTGTTGTGCTGTTGTCCCAATTCGCACCTAAAGGTGCATGTTGCGGAATTCGTTTTCGACTTCGCTGGCCGCCCAGATTTCATCAAAGGTCCGCAAATACGTGCTGGCCACTGGCGGCGTGTAATCGTCCGCGATGCCGTCCCAGCGCGTTGCGTCAAGCCGATAAGCGATCGCCTTGTTGTCCGCGATGCAATAGGCCTCCGGAACCTCTTTGTAGTCGTCGTGTACGTTACGAAACTCAATGAAGCTGTTAAGTCGGCGGCCCATCGTCACCAACCGATTGCCATTCTTAATGGCGCGCGTCGGATCGGAAATCAAGACTCTGACCCGCGCGAAACGCCGTGACAGAATGAGTTTCTTAACCGCCTCGAGGAAATCCGGGTGATCGTACACACCCGGTTCGAGGTCTCGCGTCATGATTGACAGCTTGCGTTCGGCTTCGCGACAGACCGCTGTCGCAGCGTCCCGCATATCGGACCGTGACGACAGCACCCAGCGTTCACCAACTCTCGGTTGTTGCTCTGCTGCTGCCATCGATAGTCTGCTCCCTAGCTCGTCAATATCCCACGGCCAGCTGCAGATGGGTTTCAGGCGGGGTCAGGTTCGAGTCATGCGCATTAAACAGTGCTGTATTCCAGCCTCGTCGAATGGCTCCCCTTCCACCGCAAAACCGTACTGCGAGTAAAAGCCGATAGCGTCGACTTGTGCATGCAGCCACGGGACTGCTTTTCCTTCTTGGACCGCGGCTACGATCAACGCTTCCAACAGTAACGCCCCGACGCCTTTGCCGCGCCACGCGGGCAGTACTGCCATGCGAGTGATCTTACCGTTCGTCTGCAAGCGTCCGGAACCAACCGCGTCACGTTTTTCGTTGATCGCGAGAAAGTGCGTGCTGATCGCATCTTCATCATCCCACTCGTCCTGTTCAGGTACGTTTTGCTCCTGAACAAAGACTTTTAGACGAATTTCGCGAAGGATCGGTTCATCCTCCGCCCAGCTAGTCGTTCGAATCTGAATCATAGCGAGATCGTGTTATGTGAAGTCACTGTCAAACGCGCCGGCCCGTGCCAGCCAATCGTGGAGTTCTGGGTCGGGTTTTGATCCACACCAGTGCCGTTGCGCGCATAGTGCAGCAATCGATGGTTGTCTGTCGACTCCGAAACACGCGGCATGGCCATTGGCAAACACCCACAGCGCGTGTTCAGCAATACCATACGCAAGGCGAGCCCACGGATGCACCGTCAGACCGTTCGTGTGTGTCGCGGGCGTCAGTTCGGGTTTACAGCGAGTGACCGCGCGGCCAACTGCTTGCAGTTTGTTCGCGTGCGAGGTGTCTAGCGGCAATGAGGCAAGCGTCGTCGCGTCGATCAGTCCTGGTGCATAGTGTCTGTCTTGCAAAGCAGGGCGCCATTGTTGGTCGCGGTCAACAGACTCTGCACGAATGCCGGCCAGCAGCGCCAGTTCACTCAGCAAGGGCGCTTGCAGGCCAATCGACCACGTGCTGCACAACGTCTCGGCAATGCCGAAATGGGCATTACCCGGCGGTACATATAGAACATCGCCAGGCTCGCAGACGAACGTTTTGTTAAAGATCGCATCGGTCAGCAGGTTCAGACCGCCTTCATTGATCTCAGTGTGGCCGATCCCGGTCCGCCATTCTCGACTGCCTTCGCCTTGCAGCAGAAATACATCGTAGCTGTCTCGGTGCGGACCGACGGATCCGCCGGGCGCCGCTATACTGACCATGATGTCATCCACCAGCCAATCGGGAACGAACGGGAATGCACCAAGCAGGGCTCGCACTTCGCGGACATGTTTGTCGACGTCCTGGACGAGTAGCGTCCAATCCCGTTCTGGTAGCTGGGTTAGTGTCGATTCATCGAGCGAAGCATTGCGACGTTTGTAATAGTCACTTTGCTCGTGACGTTGACGAAAGATGAGTCTGGCTTCTGCGTCAGGCTCCAGTGCCAGCCCCGCAATATCGTTGATGTCCAGCGGGGGTTGCCAGGGAGCGGCTCTTGCCAACAGCGTCGGTTGCTTTTGCCAGCGCTCGGCTGCGAAGCGGTCAACCGAGTTGAACTCCGGCAATGCTGGGATCATCGCAATCGATGACTATTTGGCGTTGCGATTGGCCAGTGCGGTTCGCGTCAGCGACGCGGCCAAGCCGATATAACTCGCGGGCGTCATCGCACTGAGTAATGTTCGTGCCTCACTCGGGATGTCGAGTCCGGCAATGAAGGCTGCGAGCCGCTCTGGTGTCATACGCTCGCCGCGAGTCAGCGCTTTGAGCTGGTCGTAGGCATCCGCAACACCGTAGCGTCGCATGACCGTCTGAATAGGTTCGGCCAACACCTCCCAGGCGTCGTCAAGATCGGCAGCCAGTCGCTCCGCGTTGACGTCGAGTTTTGCCAAACCCTTCTCGAGCGACGCGATGCTGATCATGACATGGCCGAGCGCCGTGCCCCAGTTGCGTAACACGGTAGAGTCGGTCAGGTCGCGTTGCCATCGTGACAGAGGCAGCTTGGCTGCAAGATGTTCCAGCAGCGCACTGGCGAGGCCGAGGTTACCTTCTGCGTTTTCGAAGTCGATTGGATTGACCTTGTGGGGCATTGTCGAAGACCCCACCTCGCCGGCGATGACGCGTTGCTTGAAATAACCGAGGCTGACATAGCCCCAGATATCGCGCGCGAGGTCGATCAGGATGGTATTGATGCGCACGATGGCGTGAGCGTAC
>JBCAZB010000318.1:0-3788 GCA_038533315.1 Pseudomonadota bacterium
CGTTCAGCCCGTGCAACGCCCATAACACCGTCTTTTCGCGCACCTCATTGCGGTCGCCGTTGAACCGCTGCATTTGCGCGGTGGTCTCCGTAGCGGTGGACCACGCACACCAGACCGTGCCTACCGGTTTTTCGTCGGTGCCGCCGCCAGGTCCGGCCACACCGCTCACCGCAATGCCATATTGCGCGCCGGCCAAGAGCCGCACGCCATCCGCCATTTCGCGGACCACCTGTTCGCTGACCGCACCATGCGTCGCCAGCGTTACCTCGCGCACATTCAACAGGCGCTGTTTCGCCGTATTGCTGTAGGTCACGAGCCCATAGCCGAACCAGGCGGAGCTGCCTGCGACATCGGTCAGCGACTTCGCAATCCAGCCTCCCGTGCACGACTCCGCCACCGCCACCGCCTCGCGCCGCCGCGATAGCGTGTTAGCCAGCAGTGTTACCTCATGATCCGTCTTGGCTTGCACCGGCAACCCTACCAGTGAGTAAGTACCTGTCATTCGCGCTCCTCTGCGAGAACGTCATATAACGCGTCGTGACGTTGTACCAAAGCTCGGATAGAAAAGTCACTCTCGACCCGCCGCCGAGCATTGTCGCCAAGGGTGTGCGCCAGTGCCGGATCGCCCAGCAGACGCCCGATGGCTGCCGCCAGCGACACGCTATCGGCCGCGCGCACCAAAATTCCGCTGTGTTCGTGCGCGACGGCCTCACGCACACCGCCGGCAGCGAACGCGACGACTGGAATACCCGCCGCTGCCACCTGCAACAGACTGACGCCGAGCCCTTCCATCAAGGCCGGATGGACGACCACATCGATGGCGGGTAACAGCGCAATCAGATCATCGCGGAAACCGGCGAAATGCACACAATCTTCCAAACCGGCGCGCTGCACCTCGGCACGGAGTTCATCAGCGAGCCCACCCTGACCGAGAAACACGGCCTGCAGGCCTGGAAAGCGCTCGCGCAAACCCGGTAGCCCATCAAGCAAAAACCGGTGCCCCTTGCGTTCGATCAGCTGTGCGATCACAGCGATGATAGGCCCCGCCGGTGCATCGCCGACGAGCTGCTTACGCGCATCAGGCGCGCGCTTGGCCAGTTGGTAACGCGCGGCATCCACAGCACTACGAATGGTCAGCAAATTGGCCTCGTCGACACCATGAGCCTGCAGCACCTCGCGAATCGCATCACTAATACAAATGACGCGCCGATAACTGCGCCCCATCAACCGGACCAGCAGGCGACTGGGTGGATTGTCGACGCGCCGAGACAGGATGGCGGGTACACCGGCCTGGCGCGCAGCCAACGCGCCCATCCAATCGGCACCGCGGCGACTGTGTACGTGCAACAATTGGATACGGTTCGAACGCAGCCAGCGCGACAACCGCCAGATAAATGGCAGGTCGTGCTCCCCACGAAACGCGATGCCGTAGCAACGCTGGCCCTCGTCGCGCGCCCAATCGTGCAGTGCACTTTCGACCGGTGTCACAAGCGTATGTTGGTGGCGATCATCCTGCAGGCCGTCGAGCAGATAGCGCACCTGCTCGGCGCCGCCATACAGGTGCCGCCCCAATTCGAGATGCGCGATTCTCATCGCGCCTGGTTGGTTGTTTTGTCGTCCAAGCGGCCATCGTGCCACGTTCGACTTGGCGTGTGTATCCGGCTAGCATGCTCGACCTGTTTCGCGTAGATCACAGTCCACAAGAATGAGTCAGTCGCCAACCCACACACCGATGATGCAGCAATATCTGCGCATCAAGGCGGAGCATCCGGACATCCTGCTGTTCTACCGCATGGGGGATTTCTACGAGCTGTTTTTTGACGATGCGCGACGCGCCGCCGCGTTAATCGATATTACGCTGACGCAACGCGGCAAATCCGCGGGTGAGCCGATTCCGATGGCGGGTGTGCCCTACCATGCTGCCGACGGCTATCTGGCCAAACTGGTTAAGCTCGGCGAGTCCGTGGCGATTTGTGAACAAGTGGGCGACCCGGCCACTAGCAAGGGGCCCGTCGAACGCCAGGTCGTGCGCGTCGTCACCCCAGGCACACTGACAGATGAATCGCTGCTCGATGCGCGCAGCGCGAGTTTTGTCGCAGCGGTAGTGCGTGATCGTGAGCAGATCGGCCTCGCCTGGCTCGATCTTGCGGGCGGCGAATTCTGCGCGACGTATTTGCCCGCGACGACCGACGCGCTAGCCGCCGACATCGAAAAACTGCGCCCGGCAGAAATTCTTTTTGACGAACAAGATGAGGCCTTCGTGCAACCGCTGCGCGGCCGTTGGCCAGGCCTGCTGTGGCGCCCGCGCGGCACCTGGCATTTCGAGCGCGATGTCGCCACCCGTCTGCTGTGTGAGCAATTTGGCACGCGTGATTTACGCGGGTTTGGGATCGATACCGCCGATGCTGCCGTGGCGGCCGCTGGCGCGCTGATCGAATACGCGCGTGAAACCCAACGCGGCGATCTCCCGCACATCCGTGCACTGGCGCTGCGCCAGTACGCGGAGGCCGTGCTGCTGGACGCTGCCACGCGGCGCAACCTGGAGCTGGAGCACAGTCTGTCTGGCGACGACCAACTGACGCTCGCTGGCGTTTACGACCACTGCAAAACACCGATGGGCAGCCGACTGCTGCGCCAATGGATGCAAGTGCCGCTGCGCGATAACGCGCCGTTGGAACAACGGCTCGACGCCGTCGATGCACTGCGCGACAGCGAATCCCGTCGCCAGCTTTCAACGACGCTCACCAACATCGGTGATCTGCCGCGCATCCTGTCCCGCATTGCACTGCGCTCGGCGCGTCCCCGAGATCTGGCACAGTTAGGCCAGAGCCTGTCCCTTGTGCCAGCGTTGCGCGACGCCCTGCAACCGATACTCACTGATCGCCTGCGCGCATTGCAGACATCGCTGGGCGATCCGAGCGAAGAAGCCGACTTGCTCGCGCGCGCGATCATCGACAACCCACCGATGCTGATTCGCGACGGCGGCGTCATACGCGAAGGCTACAGTGAAGAGCTCGACCATTTGCGCGGGTTGCGTGACAACGCCAACCAGTTCCTGACCGATCTCGAATTGCGCGAGCGCGAATCCACCGGCATCGCGACATTAAAAGTCGGCTACAACCGGGTGCACGGTTACTACATCGAAATCAGCAAGGGCCAGAGCGACAAGGCGCCAACGCATTACACGCGCCGGCAGACACTCAAAGGCGCGGAGCGCTATATCACGGAAGAGCTGAAGCACTTCGAGGATAAAATCCTGAGCGCCAGCGACAAGGCACTTGCGCTGGAGAAATCGCTGTACGACGCATTGATCGAAACGCTGAATACGTCGCTGGCACCGTTGCAGGCAACGGCCGCCGCAATCGGCGAGATCGATGCACTAACCAACCTCGCCGAACGGGCCGAACATGACGGACTCACCCGCCCAACGCTATCGGACGATCCCGTTATCGATATCAAGGCAGGCAAACACCCGGTCGTTGAGGCAGTGCTCGACAGCGACTTTATCGCTAACGACCTGACGCTGAACGATCAACGCCGCCTGCTCGTCATCACTGGCCCCAACATGGGCGGCAAGTCGACTTACATGCGCCAGACGGCGTTGCTTGCGATCCTGGCGCGCATGGGCGCCTTCGTGCCCGCCGAGGCGATGACAATTGGGCCACTCGACCGTATCTTCACACGCATCGGCGCCAGTGACGATCTCGCGGGTGGGCGTTCTACGTTCATGGTCGAAATGACCGAAACCGCCAATATCCTGAATAACGCGACCGATCAGAGTCTCGTTC
>JBCAZB010000319.1:0-3780 GCA_038533315.1 Pseudomonadota bacterium
ATGGCTTCGACGATCACAGGGACAAGATGCGAGTCGCGCCCATGCCGGTGCTGGTCTTGCATGGCCAATGCGACTTCTTGCCTTACGCGGGCATGGCCGAATATGTCGACTTGTTTCCGAATGCGCGTTATCAGTTTATTGCCGACGCGGGGCATATCTTATGGTGGGATCAGCCCGGGGCCTATCTCGACACGATTCGCGAGTTTCTGATTGCTGACTGATCGAAAACCGGTGCGACTATGCTGCACTCGGCGCAGGTCTCAGGGCTCTGTGCCATGTCCGTGCAGCGGATAAGGTTGTTACCTAAGTCGTTTCGCGGCCGCGTTTTTGTAGCTCGTCGATCAGCGCACGACGTTGTAAGTCGTTCGAATCGCCGCCACCAAACACCATTGCGCCAGAGGAATACGTTGTGCCGAAGGTGTCGGCAACGTTGAGTGTTTGACCAATACCGGAGAGTAGTTCCTCGTCACTGAGTGTCGCCAGCGGATGGATAAATGTGCTCCACAGCATGTCGTTTGCGATGGCATAGCGCGCGTCCAGTGCCGAGTCGAAGTTGGCTTGTAGCAGTCGATACAGCTCTTCCGGGTCTAGAGCGTCAGCGGCATTGACCGGTGTCATGACCCGCATACGATCCGCCGTGGGATCGGCGATGATCAACACATCCCGGTCAGCGAAACTAAACGCGATGCTGTTTTCATTGCGCTGATAGTTGTCATCCAGGCGCGCGACGATCGATTCGATACGGTCGACGGTCATTTCGACAATGGCGGCCTCTGGCGGCGAATCGTCGTCGTCCATTTGTGCATTGCCCGGACAGGCGGTCAATAACAGACAAGCGCCGATGGCGAATGCAGCCGTAAATGCGGAGTAGCGAAATGTGGTGGTCATCGTGACGCTCCAAACAGGATAGTTGTCCAACAGTAGAACCTGCCGACATGAGTAATGTTACAGCGGTTGCGTCCAAAACGGATCACTTTGGGAAATCGTGCTACCGTTGAGGCATGGATGTGTGGATCCCGACACTGCTAGCGATTGGTTGCATGAATCTGCATGGTGTCGCACGCGTGTCAGTGTCATTTCCGCATCGCCCGACGTTGCGTATCGCGTTGTATGTACTGATCTGGTCGGTGCCGCTAGTGGGCGCTGTGTTGGCGCGGTTTGCGGCCAATGAGTCGCGCCCAGTTGCCAACGAACGCAATCTGGACTTGTTTGCCGCGCAGGCCATCGCTGAGGCGACCAAAACGTCCGATCGCTAGAGGTTCTGGTGTCGCTCGCGGCCGTACGTGTTCGCGAAAAGAAAAAGGGCCCCGCAGGGCCCTTTCTCATTCTGGCTTCGGCGCTGACTAAGAACCGATGATGCCGCGATCCTTGCGCCGCACGACAATTGTGCAGTCGCGCGGAATGGTCACGCCATCGAACGGTGCCGGGAAGTTGGTGCTTTCCGGATTACCGTTACCGGGGTGCTGCGTGTTCGTGAACAGGGTCTGATAATCGGGCGTCGTTGTCGCACCGGTAATCTCGTCCGAGTTCACGCCCATCAACAGGCGCTTGTATTCGCCGGTTTGGGTGTCGATCACGACCATCTGGTCCTGCAGACCGTCCGGCTGGCCACCGTCTGTACCGATGAACAAGCGACCAAATGGATCGGCCCATGCTGCATCCGGATCCGTGAACGTATTGGCACCACCATCCGCCGGTGCTGCATACGCAGCATAAGGCACATCGTTCTGATCGTCGCCCGGGTTCTCGCCACGCGTGTTGCGCGAGATCAGGAACATGTTCCATTCGAACTCGGTGGAACAGGTGTCAGTGGTGCTGATGATGTAACCGTCGCTGTTTTCAAAGATCGGGTTGACCTCACTAACCATACCCTGGCCGTCGTCTTTGGCCGTATTGTTGGTCAGTGTCCAATACACCTCACCATCGGTACCTACCGTGGTCCACTCGGGGCGATCCATTGGTGTCGCGCCGACAGCATCGGCGGCCAGTCTTGCGTAGGTCAGTACTTTGTCCTGCGTATCGAGGCCAGCTGCGGCGATCAGTGGTTCGCGGCAGGTCAGTTCGATCCATTCGCCGGTACCCTTGCCATCGCTGGCGGCGTCACCTTCGTCGAAGCGTGCGACATACAGCTTGCCGTCATCCAGTGGGCTAATGCCGGCTGCAATGCAGGCACGCCATGGCTCATTGGATTCATACTTGTAGCAATAGTCGCCGCGCTGATCGTCGCCCATGTAAGCGGCAATACGACCGTCTGGCAATTCCTTGAACGCGACCGCTTCATGCTTGAAGCGTCCCATCGCGGTGCGCTTGACGGGTTTTCTGTTCGGACGGAAGGGATCGATCTCGACGCACCAGCCAAAGCGATTGCGCTCGTTTTCATAGTGCGGGTTTGAGATATCGAAGCGCTCATCGAACAGATGCCAGCCGTAACCAAAGCCGTTCTCGCTGAAGCCATAGCGCGCGAGTGCCTGATCGGCGAGTGAGTCGGTACCGCCGAATTCGGGCGTCGTCGAGCCAAAGTAACCATTGAAGTTTTCTTCGCAGGTAATGTAGGTGCCCCAAGGTGTCGCACCCGAACCGCAATTGTTCACGGTGCCGAGTGGCGGATTGTTAGCCGCGTTGCTGAGCAGCGGGCTGTGCGCCACCGGACCTGAGAACTTCATCGGCGTGTTAACGGTGATGCGGCGGTTTTTGCGCGATGGCGCGATGTCCCACTTACCGCGGCGGCGACCGCCCTTGCGACGCACCAGCACAACGGAAACGCCGTGTGCCGCTTGTGAGAGTCGCACGTCTTCCAGCGTTTCCGGGAAGTCCTTGCCGAGCACATGGCTGTTGCGACCGAACTCATGGTTCACGCACAGGAAACCGGCGCGGCTGTTCAACAGATTGCTGCGACGCAGTGGATCGAGTTCGCGTCCCAGATACATTTCGTAACGCAATACGCGGCGCAGGTTGCGCGGGAAAAACCACATGCCGTCGTGGCCGATACCGATCATCTGTTCCTGTTCCTCGGCGGTCGGGCGCGTGTTGGGATCACCTTCGTACGGTGCGATGTGGCAGGTAGGGTCGATCGGCGTGCCCCAGGGGATCAGTACGTCGTACACATAATCCGGCGAAATTGTGACCATCCGGCCTTCGCCGGCAACCGCCGCTTCGGTCGTCAGCGGCTCGAAGCCGCACAATGACCCGCTGCTGCCACGGCCACCGTCATAGCCGCCCGCGTGGGCCGCCTGCGGTGCCAGAAAACCGGTTGCGGCAGCGGCCAGCGAGCCCTGCACGATCGTGCGTCGTGACAGTCTCGCTGCTGCGATATCCGCAAATTGTCGAGACTCGGTCGGGTTGGTCGCGATGTCTTCGGAAGACTCGTCGAGATCGACGCGTACGTCTCCGGTATCCACACTACGTACGTTCACATCATCCATAGGAAATTCCCCTGTCGTGGTTACGTTGGTTATTTACGATGAGACGCTGTCAAGCCAGACGGGACGCGGGTGCGTCGCTCTTTCGCATGCGTTTGTCCCCCAAGACGTTGGCAGCGACGACGGAGGCTAGAGCGCTTGTGTGAACAACCGGTGACGTGGATATGACTGGCGAGTTACCGGATTATGACAAGCAACAAAAGACAGTCAGTTGCGTCAGGTTTCTCGAAGCAGGGTATGTTGGTGTAGCGGTTTTCTCGCTGGGCGCGGGCCTTCAGTCGCTGGACTATGCGCTGAGCACGATGGCGGCGAAGGCGGCACAGGTGCGGCGCCGTTGGTGTTTGCCGACCGAGTTTCACTA
>JBCAZB010000320.1:0-3762 GCA_038533315.1 Pseudomonadota bacterium
TCCAAGGCATGACAACGGCAAGCTGTATAAGCGCAGGCTGGTGGAGCGTTACCAGCCGTGATTGTCAGATGACAGTAATTGGTATATTATTGTCATATGAGTACAACTAACTTATCACTGGCTCGTCGGTCAGCAGCGTCGATCGACGCATTTGATGAGCAGGAAGTCGCACGCGTATCGCTACAGGCTTTCTTCTCACTAGTCGAGCACTGGCAGTTGCGGCGCGAAGAGGCGCAAGTGCTGCTCGGTAGTCCGAGTGAGAGCACGTATTACCGATGGAAACAGGGGCGCGTCGCGAGTGTGCCGCGAGACACGGTAGAGCGAATCAGTGTCATGGTCGGCATCTACAAAGCGCTGCATATTCTGTTTCCGATTGCAGAGCGAGCAGACGATTATCTGCGTCGCGAGAATGCGGATTTCGACGGTCAGTCAGCGCTGACAGTGATGCTGCGTGGCAATGTTGAACATCTGTATGAAGTCCGGCGTTATCTGGACGCCTGGCGTGGATAAACCGCGCCGTAAAGATCTTACCGGGCATCGCCAATATCGCATCATTCCGTCCCGCTTCCCGCCGATTAATGTGCTGGAGTCGTTGGTTTCCGCTGACGACCTTGAAGTGCTTTACGCGATAGAGTCTTTGACCAACGATCGCCTGCAGGCGGAGTTGGGTAATTTGCACCTACTACCCAGAACGCAATGGGTGACGGGGCCCGGTGCCACCGTGGTCATGGCAGCGTTTACTCACATTGGCAACAAGAGTCGGTTTAGTAATGGTGACTATGGGGTGTACTACGCGGGTCTGGATGAGGTCACTGCTATCGCAGAAACGGTGTTTCATAACGAGCGGCGTTTGCGGGCGACCGGTGAGCCACCCATAGAGCTCGATATGCGGGTTTACGTTGGCACTGTGCAGCGCAAGCTTGAGGACCTCCGGCCAGCGCGCTGGCAACGGTATCAACAACCGGCGTTATCCTCTTGGCCTGCGGCACAGCGGTTCGCCGCCGAGCGCCGCGACGATGGATGCGACGGGTTTGTCTATCGCAGTGCGCGGCGTGATGGGGGAGAATGTGTCGCGGCTTTTGTGCCGGGTGCTGTTTCATTGCCTCGTCAAGGTAAACATCTGCGCTATGCGTGGGATGGCGAGCAGGTGTCACATGTGTTTTCGGTGGGGCGTTTGCGGCGCTGGTAATAGAAGAGGTTCAGAATGGCGAAATCGTGGATGTATGTTGCGGCCTTAGGGCTCAGTGCGCTGTTGCTAGGCAGTAGTGCACAGGCACAAGACTACGCAACGCTGGTGGCTGGAAAGGCAACACAACGAGGTCTGTTCGACATTCATGTAGATGCCCAAAGCGATCAACTACTGGCGACACTACCGGCCCCAGATGCAACGGGTGCTGTTCTGTCGGTGATCTATGCCAGCGCGCTTGGCAGCGGCCTTGGCTCCAATCCGGTGGGGCTAGATCGTGGTGCGTGGCAAGACAGCCAGATTCTGGACCTGCGCGTCGCCTCTGGACGATTGATCGTGCAAGCACGAAACATGCGCTATCGCGCGACCAGTGATAACGCTTACGAACGCAAAGCGGTGGCACAGAGTTTCGCGCAGTCGATATTGTGGGCGACACCGGTGTTGGCGCGTCGCAGCGACGGCGCCGTGTTGGTCGATCTCGCCGGTTTTCTGAAGCGCGACAGCCTCGGCGTCGGTGCATGGCTTGCGCAGGCAGAACAAGGCCGTTTCGCACTGGATCGAGATCGCAGTCTGGTGGATGGCCAGCAGCTGTCGTTTGCCGACAATGTTGAGCTGGAGGCGAGCCTCACCTTCGCAAGCGATAGCCCTGGATCCGAGGTACGTGCGACGGCCGCAGATCCACGAGCCGTTACCTTATCGGTGCATCATTCGTTCGTGCGCCTGCCTGATGCTGGCTACGACGTTCGCTTCAGCGATCAACGCGCCGCGGTAATCGATGTGCCGTTTTATGATTTTAGCCAGCCCTTGGATCAGTCTCTGGTGCGTCGACTCGCCCGACGTTTCCGACTTCAAAAAATCGATCCGTCAGCCGACCGTAGTGCTGTCAAAAAACCGATCGTGTTCTACGTCGATCGCGGTGCGCCCTCCGAGATTCGGGATGCTTTGCTCGCCGGTGCCGGTTGGTGGTCAGCGGCATTCGATGCCGCTGGATTCGTCGATGGTTATCAGGTCAAGCTGCTGCCGGAGGACGCACATCCTCTGGATATTCGCTACAACGTGATTCAGTGGGTGCACCGGCAAACCCGCGGTTGGTCGTATGGAGGCGGTATTCATGATCCCCGCACGGGCGAGATGCTGAAGGGGCTGGTGATTCTCGGCAGCCAGCGCGTACGACAGGATCGGATGATTTTCGAGGGCCTCGCGGGTCGTGAGCGCCTGAACTCTGGCGACGCGTCGGACCCGATCGTTTTGTCGCTCGCGCGCATTCGCCAGCTGGCTGCACACGAGGTCGGCCATGCCTTGGGCTTTGCACATAACATGGCAGCGAGCGCTGATGATCGCGCATCTGTCATGGATTACCCGGCACCGTTGGTACGCGCGCGGGACGGCCGTATGGATTTTTCGTCGGTCTATACCAACGAGATTGGTCGCTGGGATAAGTTCACGGTGCAATGGTTGTATGGCGAGGCGCCGGCAACGACGACGGAGCAACAATGGCTGGACGGATTGGTGACGAGTGCTTATGGGAGTGGTCTGCATTTCGTCGCGGATCAGCATGCGCGCCCGGTCGGTGCGGCACATCCGCGCGGTAGTCTTTGGGACAATGGCGGCGATCCGATCGACGAACTGACAGCCGTCATGACCGTCAGGGAACTGGCACTGCAAGACTTTGGCGCTCGTGCGTTGCTGTCCGGCCAGGCGCAGTCAGACTTGCGAACGATCCTTGCACCGATTTATCTGTACCACCGTTATCAGACGCTGGCTGCCGCCAAGTTGGTTGGCGGATATCAGTTTGACTATGCGCTGCATGGAAAAGATGCCAGTGCGATGACGCCAGTGGCAGCGGATCGGCAGCGCGCAGCGACCGCGGCAGTCGCTGCCACCCTATCTGAAGATACGTTGGCGTTGCCATCGGACATCACCGCATTATTGTTGCCACCGATGTACGCGCGCGAGCCGATCATGGGGCGAGAACGCATCGACAGCCGTTTGGGTGTTGCCTTTGACACGGCGCAGGCTGCTGCCGCCGCCGCGCGGATTACACTCGGTGCATTGCTCAATGCGCAACGTCTCGGTCGTGTTGCTCAGCAGCATGCCAACAACGCGGATTCGCTTTCGATCGCAAGCGTCCTCGATGCCATTGAGTCGGAAGTGTTCGTTGGCAGCGCCGGCCCGGAACGACACGCGGTTCAGGTGCAGTATCTGCGACAACTGATGCTTCTCGACAAGGACGGCAACGCCGCTTTATCGGTGCGCGCCGCCGCGCGCTATCGACTGAGTACGTTGGTCGATCGGCTAAATCGTCGCGGTGGACTGGATGCAACCAGTGCGGAGACGCGGGGCTGGCTTAAGCAATGGGTCGAAGCGCATCTTGCGGGTAGTGATGTCAGCGGTGACGGGAGTGGTATCGACGTTGAGATTCCGCCGGGTTCGCCGATTGGCGATACCTGCTGGCATTGCGATAGTGCACAACTGCTGCAATAAAAAACGCCCCGCTGTTCTGGCGGGGCGTTTTGCAGAGTGGTTGCCTGTCCCTTGTGGTCAGATCACCATCGCGTCAACGAAATCGATGACGG
>JBCAZB010000321.1:0-3756 GCA_038533315.1 Pseudomonadota bacterium
TGAATCGCTTCGATCAACTTGAGCGCCTCTTTTTCCATTTGCACGACCAGCGTATCCACACGGTTGCGCGCATATCGAAAACCGATCAGCGCCGGGATGGCTACAGTCAAGCCCGCCGCCGTGGTGATGAGGGCTTCCGAGATGCCACCCGCGAGCACCGCGGGATTGCCGACACCGGCAGCTGTGATGGCGGTAAACACCTTCACCATACCGATCACGGTACCGAGCAGACCTAGCAGAGGCGTGATCGCTGCAATAGTGCCGAGCGAATCGAGGTAGCGTTCCAGCTCATGCACGACATGCCGACCCGTATCCTCGATGCTCTCTTTCATTGCACCGCGGTCACGATCTCGGTTTGCGAGACCGGCGGCGAGAATCTGGCCCAACGGTGAGCCATGATGCAGCGTTTGCAAATGTTTGTGCGTCAGCTCGTCGTTTTTGACCCAAGCCCAGACTTGCGAGGTGAGATCCTTGGGGATCACGCGCTGTTGCTGCAGCGTCCAGTAGCGTTCGATAACAATGCCGGTAGCGATAATGGCGCACAGCACAATCGGCACCATCATCCAGCCACCGGCGAGTACGATCTCGACCATACGAGCCCCGTCGTCTTATGTAATCTGCGAAATATACCGTGCGTTAGCCGCAACTACCACAACGCACTGTCGCGTTTGTGAACCAGGTACGCCCCCGAACGCCATGAATCCGGGCGACACAAACGCGCGTGTAAGGCGCCATCGAGCGCCGTGTCGCGGATACGTGCGCCGCTCGCCTCCCAGCGCATCAGGACCTGCGGATCCGGCAGACGCCAGCGCCCTCCGCGGCCGCGACTGAACCAGACTTCTTGGGCCTGCACCGCTCGTAACCATTCAGACGTCGACGATGTCTGGCTCCCATGGTGCGGCGCCAGAGTCAGCGTCGCCCGTATGCGCTCGTCGCGCGCGAGATCGGCCTCCGCCTCTCGCTCGACGTCGCCGGGCAATAAGACACTCAATAAGCCGACCTCGATCTGGACGACACAAGAGCGGTTGTTATCGCTCAACGCTGTCAGATCATCACCGTCCGGCCACAACACGCGAAAACGCAATCCGTCCTGCACCCACTGCTGGCCGCGCCGGCAGCGATGCCCGAACTGCCCGTCTGGGTCCATCCAACGGGTGTCCGCATCAAACGCCTGCAGTGTTAACCAGCCGCCTGCGTGGTCGAGATCCGCATGACTAATGATGCCGATATCCAGATTGGCGACGCCAACCCGCCGCCATGCAGGCAGAATGATATCCATGCCAGCATCTCGCCCCGAAAACCAGCGTGGTCCGCTATCGTAAAGCCCATTCATTCGCGCGGTCTGAAAGCCCACTGCGGTGCCGTGACCGACGTCGAACGCAACCAGATCGACGCAACCGTAAGGGGTGGCGGGACGCGCATGCCAGAACACACTGACAACGGCGACCGCCAACACACCACGACCCGGCCAGTGGCGCGCGATGATCGCGTAGGCGATAGCAACGATAAGCCCGGCAGCGAGCGCCGAACTCGCCAGCGGCACAAGCGCTTCCCCACCGATGAGCTGCGTAAGCCACCGCAATGCGGCCAGATAGACATCAAAGACGCGGCCAATCCACTGCCATCCGATGATCGCTAAACCCGTACTGACCAACGTCACCGCAAGCAGGAGCAAGCACGCCGGCATGATCACAACGGAGAACAAAGGCACAACCAGCAGATTGACCAACACGCCGACGAAACTCCAACTGCCAAACCAGAGCGCGACAGCCGGTGCCAGTCCAAACGACAGCAAACACTGCGCGAGGCCCAATGAACACGCTGTCGAACCCTGGCTCGACCAAGTGACGGCGGTCCATGCGTGTTGTATCGCCAGTAACCCGACAGCGCCAAATGACAAGATGAACGAAGCACTGACAACTCGCTGCGGCGCATCGACCAATGCGATGAGGCAGGCGCACCACCACACGGTGCTCAAGCCAATCTGCCGTCGAACGAATAGCGCCACACAGACGATGACAAGCATGGTCCATGCCCGCTGCGCCGGTAGTCCAGCACCCGCCAACCAGACATAGCCGAGCGACACGACGACAGCAACGAAACGCGTCCGATCCACCAGCAGTCCGCTGCGTGTTGGCAATGTCCACCGGGCAAACCAAGCAACAATTCCACCAAACAACATCACATGCAGCCCGGAGATCGCCAGTAGGTGCGCGGTGCCGGTGCGGCGGAGCAATGTCATCACATCGGGTGGCACATCGATACGCTCGCCCGTTAGCAAGGCCAGCAATAGGCCGCGACTTTGGTCGGATAACCCGGCAGCGGCTAAATTTGCGCGGATACGCCTGACGACCTCCCATCTCAACATAGGCCGGTCACAGGCTTTTTCGGGCGTCACGGTCAGCGCGTCTGCAATCGCGCCGATGTGGTGTTGTCGCGCCCACAAATTCAGATTCGAGCCGCCAGGGTTGTGCCGTCCGTATAGCGCCCGTAAGCGTACCCGGTATTCCCAACACTCACCGGCGACGATTGGAGCAAGACTCGACGCTCTGAATAGCAGCTTAGGCGGTAGATCGGAGGTTAGTGTCTCGACCGTCCACGCATAGGCTCCGCCACGCTCACGCGGCAAGCTATCCAAGCGTAATGCCACACGAACTTCTGCGCCCTCCAGCAACGGGTGCAACCGATCGACATCTCCAAACAACGCAATCCGTACGAGTATCGTCGCGAGCAACAGGAGATAAAGTGCACCGAGCCGATCCAGCCGACAGTGACGGCTGAGAAACACGAGCGTGGCAGCCCCGCACAGCGCCAGCCACCACGCACGATCAGACTGTGCCCACAACGATGCCGACAAACCGAGCCCGGCGAGCACAACGAGTCGCATGCGTTCAACCTGCCGCTTGGGTGAACCACGCAGCATGGCTTAGCGCGTGCCGTCTTGCGTGCGCGAAAACCCCCTTTAATCAACAGAAATCAGACTCTCGTCATGACTACATAAGGAGATCCTGCCAAACTCGAAGCACTTATCACCGACTACCCGCTATGCCACGTCAGACGCTGAAGAAAATCCTGCCATCCCGGGACACGGTCAAACGCCAATTCTGGCTGCGACCCTTTCAACGATTGCTGGATCACCCTGACCTGTGGGCGGTGCGGAGGCGCTCGGTAGCACCGGGTGTGGCATTAGGGCTTTTCTGGACCTGGATACCGATTCCGGCTCACAGTATTGCGGCAGGACTCAGTGCATTGGCGCTGCGGGTCCACTTGCCGTCGGCGATGTTCATGACACTGCTGGTTAACCCGTTGACGATTATTCCCATCTATTTTTCGGGCTATTTGCTCGGCAAACGTCTGCTGAACAGCCCCCCACTGCCCACCGGGTCTTTTGATATGACGGTGCTCAGCGAGCAGTTTGGGGCCGTCTGGCAACCCTTACTGCTCGGCAATGCCGTATTGGGACTGGTGAGCGCACTGATCGGTTACGTGATCATCGAGGGACTATGGCGCACACGGGTTGGCCAGTACCTGAACGCAAGACGACGACGGAAACAGAGCGCTACCGGCGCGTGACCAACTCGCCGGCGGACAGCGTTAACTCGCGATCCATACGCGCGGCGATAGCCGCGTCATGCGTCACCACAATCAGACTGGTATCGAACGCCGCATTCAACTCGAGCATCACCTGCAACACCTGTTCACCGGTGACCTGATCCAGATTACCGGTCGGCTCGTCGGCCAGCACAACCTGCGGAC
>JBCAZB010000322.1:0-3749 GCA_038533315.1 Pseudomonadota bacterium
GTTAAAGGTAAAGGAGCAAGACCATGATGCAACGCTTATCACTGGCAGCAACCTCATCCGGCAGTATCACCATAGCGCTATTGGTATTGATGACCGTGCTGATACAAGGCGGCAAACCGGTCCTGAGCCGATCGGTATCGTACGACGTGCTTAGAATCGTCGCACCGACTCCACCACCACCCGAGCCAATCCGGGATCAACCGCCGGAGCCGATCGACAAACCGATTGGCACGCCGATACAGGGGCCAGAAGGCCCGCCGATTCAATTGACCCCGGTACGGACGACGGCAAATCCTGATGGCAACGGCATCAACGTGCCCCTGATATTCGATCCAGGGCCCACGGTCACTGGCCCGCCTGGCACCGCTGGCGACAATGCAGCGCTCGTCACCATCATCGCGGTTGAGCCGATCTACCCGCAACGCATGCTCCAACGCGGTATCGAGGGATACGTCGACGTACGCTACAGCGTTGATCAACAAGGACGAGCGATCGACGTCATCGTGACGGCACGCAGTCATAGCGGTTTTGAACGTGCTGCGCTCAAGGCGCTGGAGCGTTTTCGCTACCAACCGCGGGTCGTCGACGGGCGCCCCACCGTTGTACCGGGACTGGAAAAACGCTTTACGTTCACAATCGAACAATGATGCCTGCTCTTGTTCTGAACCTGGCGCCGGGAACGGCATAAAGCGACTGGAACTTCTGCCGCTAGCGATGAAAGACTGCTAACAGTCGTCAACATCTCGCGAGGACACAGCCGATGAATGCAGTAGCCGCAGGACATAAGGATCCCGAACAGATCAGTAACGGCGTTGCTGGTCAGTTCCTGACCTTTATGCTGGCAGGCGAGGAATACGGTATCCCGATTCTCAAAGTACAAGAGATCAAAGGCTGGGACCGCGTGACACCAATACCGAACACACCATCGTATCTTCTTGGCGTGCTGAACTTACGTGGCGCCGTTGTTCCGATCATGGATTTGCGTAACTGTTTTGGGTTACCAAACATTGACTATGGTCCTACTACAGTGGTCATCGTTGTCCGGATGCAGCATGAAGACCAGTCGCGTACCGTTGGATTAGTCGTCGACGCTGTGGCTGATGTCTACCGACTCGACAGCGACGACATTCAACCGCCGCCAGCGATGGGAGAAACACGGCATGCGGAATTCGTCGGCGGTCTCGCCACCGTCGATGCCAAGATGGTCATCCTGTTAGAGATTGATCAACTACTTGACTTTGACGATATGGATGTCACGAACAACGACGATGCGAGTACGAGCTAACGCGCTCATCAATAGTAGCGCCGCAGACGGTTACTCACACTCGGCTTGCCCAACTAGAACTCTTCCCAGATCTCATCCCCATCGCCTACCGCAGCGATAGGCTCTGTGATAACGTTATCGCTGTGTGGTGCGGACGCACTTCTGTCCGCCCACGGACGTGACGCTGAGCGACGTTCCGGCTGTTGCGAGGAGACAGCTGCCGCTTCCATCACTTCGCTCGGCACGGTGAATTTCCTAACCAGATCCGACAATGCATGCGCCTGGTCACTGAGTGACTCACCCGCCGCGGCTGCCTGCTCCACCAATGCTGCGTTTTGCTGTGTCAAATCGTCCATCTGGCCAATCGCTGTATTAACCTGAGTAATCCCGATTGACTGTTCAGCACTGGCCGAAGCGATCTCACCGACGATCTCCGCTACTTGACGAATACCATCGACGATCACCTGAAGGGTTTCACCGGATTGGTTAACCAGTCTCGATCCCTCTTTCACCTTGGTCGCCGAGTCCTGGATCAACTCCTTGATTTCTTTTGCAGCGGTGGCTGACCGAC
Organism: Pseudomonadota bacterium; assembly: GCA_038533315.1. Classification (GTDB taxonomy): domain Bacteria; phylum Pseudomonadota; class Gammaproteobacteria; order Steroidobacterales; family Woeseiaceae; genus CALBPI01. The sequence goes on from JBCAZB010000322.1 coordinate 1,836, forward strand.
CAGCGAGGTTGCGCACCTCGCTGGCAACGACCGCGAAGCCTCTACCCTGTTCACCTGCACGCGCCGCTTCGACCGATGCATTCAATGCCAATAAATTGGTTTGGAAAGCGATTTCGTCGATCACGCTGATGATATCGGCGATTTTGCCGCTGGATTGACTGATCTCTTGCATTCCATCGACGGCGCGTTTGACGACGTCACCGCCTCTGCCGGCTTGATCATGCACGTCGATGGAGAGTGTATTCGCCTCCGCCGCATTGTCCGCATTGCGCTTCACCGTCGCGGTCATCTGTTCCATGCTGGATGCGGTCTGCTCAAGACTGGTCGCTTGCTCCTCGGTACGACGAGACAGGTTGTTGTTGCCTTGCGATATTTCGGACGCGCCAGTTCCGACCGTTTCCGCTACTCGATTAATCTCGGCGATTGTCGTACACAACGTTGCCAGGGTTTCGTTGACGGACCGCTTTAGCTCCGCCACCGTATCCGAGTAGTTACCCTCGATGCGCTGGGTCAAATCACCATCAGCAACACCCTTCATCACGCTGGCTGTTTCCACCAGCGCTGCATTGATCTCGTCTCGAAGTTGCTTGTCGGCGGTAATGTCGTCGACCGACTTAATCACCTTGACCAATTTGCCGGTCTCGTCGCGGATCGGTGCATAGTTGCCACGAATCCAGACACGACTTCCGTCTTTTGCGACACGAGGATATTCGCCGACACTAGACTCTCCGGTCCTCATCTGGGCCCAAAACGCCGCGTATTCATCGCTGGTCGCATAGTCCGGGTCTACAAACATGCGGTGGTGACGACCAACGATTTCGCTCAACGCGTAGCCCATGACCTGACAAAAATTATCATTGGCGTGCAAGATATTGCCCTCTAGATCAAATGAGATCACTGCTTGCGCAGCACTGATCGCATCAATCTGGCCGCGCTGCTCGAGATCACGCCGTAGCGAGAGAATCTCCTCGGTGACGTTAATCCACTCAAGTGCATTGCCGTTGTACTCGCCGTTAACATCGAATAACGCGGTTACTTTCAGCGCAAAAGTTAGCTCGCCGACGCTGATACGAGTTTTGAACGGTTGCTGCATCGGCTGTGCCATCATGCTGCGCTGATGGGAAGGGTCAGCGTGAAACCGATCAATGCAGGTACCCACGATACGTTCAGGATCAAAATCGTGCCAAATCGTTTCGAAATGCTCGCGATGCTCGCGCAAAATCGTCATCGTCGACTCATTGACGTACGTGATCACAAAGTCGTTATCGATGATCATGAACGCCGCGTCGGAATGATCGAAAATATACGCAAGCGTCGCGTTGTGTGCGTGCCGCTTTGCATCATCCGCCGACGAATTGGCGCCAAATAATTTTCTCAACATTATCCTGCTCTCATCACTGGCGGTAGTTGCTCTCTGACCGTTCACTGGAGCCGGTCATTCAGGTCACCGCAAACATCAGCTTGCCTGCACCGTATTGCAGCACCTTCAGATCAAAACTCACTTGTGTGGCGCTGGCCAGAGCCGCCGTAGCGGACTGTGCTTCCGCGCCACTTAGTGTTTTGTCCAGACGCAGATGAACGTCGTCTTTTTCTGTCATCAACAATCGCGAGCAGATATTCATCACTTCATAGAAGTTGGCGGCAATCGTCTCGTTAGGCGGACCTTCCGACAACATATCGTTGGCAGCGGCCGCCGGAATCATCGACAGGGCGGCACCCGCATAAAACACAAACGCGGGATCGGCAGCGCCGACGGCAACCAACTGATCGTTATCATCGATGTAGGTGGCCACATGGAAATCATCTGCGCCACCCCCGTTGCCTTCGGATGCGGTTAAACCGGGACCTATCACCACGTCCAGCAAAGACACGATGGAGGATACTTCGGGGACTACGAATCGCGTACTCATAGTT
>JBCAZB010000323.1:0-3720 GCA_038533315.1 Pseudomonadota bacterium
CGAAGCCCGTAGCTTCAATGCGCTGAGCGGACAAATCGATAGCGATGCGTTTAATCTGGTCGTCGCCGAACAAACCTTCCAGTCGCTCGACAGCAATGTCGGGCTGCGACTGCAATACACGCTGACACCAAGTTGGGGGGTGGCGGCGCCTTACCTCAACCTCGCTTACCATCGCGAGTTGCAGAATGATCCACGCGTTATCCAGGCGCGCTATGCGGGTGCGGGCAACGAGGCGTTTGCTTTCGCTGTGCCAACAGACCCATTCGACAGCGATTACTTCACCTGGGCGGTCGGCGTCTCTGCTGTCGTCCGAGGCGCGCGTGAAAGGCGCTATGGCGGTTCTGCTAGCGGTGGCGTCAGCGTGTTCACGCAATACGAAGCCGTCGAGCGACTCGATTTCTATACCGAGCAGATAATTTCTGCCGGCGTCCGTTACGAGTTCTAGGCGGCGATGACAGATACCCATCTGACGATTGTCCAGGGACGAATCGCCGGGCAGATCAGAAACGGTTGCCGAAGCTGGCTTGGTCTGCCGTACGCCGGAGACTGCAGTGGCGAGCAGCGCTGGCAACCGCCGGCAGGCGCGCCGCACTGGCGTTTTACGCGATCCGCCGGCACCTTCGGCCAGCCTTGTGTGCAGCATGGCTCTGCGATGGGTGCGCAGATACCAGGCGGCTTCGGACTGGGCAGTGAAAACTGCCTGAGCCTCAATGTGTATGCGCCGCTGCGCACGACAACACCGAAGCCTGTCATGGTCTGGATTCACGGTGGCGGTTTCGCCGTCGGTGCGTCATCGCAAACCTGGTATGACGGCGCGCGTCTGGCGCGGGAACACGACGTGGTTGTTGTGACGATCAACTATCGGGTGGGCGTGCTCGGGTTTTTGCGGCTGTGCGACGTGACCGACGGACGGGTTGTGGCGACGGGCAATGAAGGTCTGCTCGATCAAATCGCGGCGTTGCGCTGGGTACAACGCAACATTGCCGAGTTCGGCGGCGATGCCGACAACGTGACGATTTTCGGCGAGTCCGCGGGTGGTATGTCCGTCGCAAGCCTGATGACGATGCCCGATGCGAAAGGCTTGTTCCACAAAGCGATCATTCAGAGTGGTCGAGGCCATGCCGCACATCCGATAGATGATGCGAACCGAGTGGGCGAAGCATTCCTTGCTTTGTTGCCAGACGATGCGCGCCGCAATCCCGCCTCTGCGTCTGCGAAATCGTTGGTGGACGCTGCCGCGATGCTGCATGGCCGGATGATGTTCGATAAGCGTCTGACCATTATGCCGACCCGACCCGTGGTTGACGGCACGCACCTACCCGAACTGCCAATCACGGCCATGCGCAACGGCAACGGCCACGAGGTCCCGCTGCTGATTGGCTACAACAAAAATGAGTGGCGCTATTTTGCACAAGTCGATCGCGCGATGCGTCGCTTGAGCCACGACCAGATGATGGATCGCTTGCGCTATCACTTCCGGGACGGCCAGATCGACACGCTGCTGCAAGCGTATGCCTACGAGCCCGATAAGGAACGCGAGACGTTTCGAGTTTACAGCGCAATATTTGGCGGCGCGGCCTTCGTCGCATCAACCCGGCAGATCATCGCGGCACACATTGAGCGACAACCCGTCTACGCGTATCGATTCGATCGACCCGCGCCGGGCATGGGCGGCTTGCTCGGCGCCTGCCACGTCACGGAGATTCCGTTCGTGTTTGGCACGCTAGATCAAATGGGTCGCGGTGTTTTGTTTGAAGACAGCCCTGCAAGCTGGCGACTGTCACAACAAGTCCGTCACTGGTGGACACAGTTCGCACACACAGGTGAGCCCGCGCTTGGGCAATGGCCGACGTTCAATGATGAACCCGGTGAATGGCGCATCAACGACACGACCCAGTTTGTGCCAGCGGAGGACACTCCGCGTGAGCAATTCTGGCGAACGGTCAGCGATAAGCAGTTAGTGAATATCTAGCTCTGACGTCAACACTACATCGCCGCCAGCGCCGCCTCCCGCAAGCCACGCTTGTAGATCTTCGCGGTGGCGCCGCGCGGCAGCGGTTCTTGCACGACATTGATTTTCACCGGCACCTTGTAATACGCCAAACGAGACTTCACAAACTCTCGCAGCGTCTCGCCAGAGAGCGAGGCATCCTTGGAGTACACCACGGCGACCAACTGCTCACCGAGTTTCTCATCGGGCAAACCAAACACCGCGGATTCTTCGACCGCGTCGTGCTCGTAAAGCGTGTTCTCGACTTCCTGACAGCTAATGTTCTCTCCGCCGCGGATGACGATGTCTTTCAGGCGATCAACGATGTAGAGAAAACCATCTTCATCGACGTAGCCGACGTCACCGGATGCGAGCCAACCGTCTTTCAGAATCTCGGCCGTCTCCTCGGGCTTGTTTAAATACGCCTTCATGTTCGAGACGGACTTCAGCAAAATCTCGCCAGACTCACCCTGCGGCAGATCGTTGCCATCCGGGCCCACGATCCGCAACTCGACGGTCGGGAAACACGGCTCGCCGACACTGTTGGGTTTCGTCTGGTAGTTGACGCCTGAGTTCGCCGTACCCAGCGCGGACGACTCGGTGAGGCCATAGCCGACACTCGGCATCACGTTATCCAGTTCTTTATCGATCATCGGCACGTGCGAGGCCGGTCGCGCTGCACCCCCGCCGCTGACTGCATACAACGACGACGTATCACGCCCCGATGCTTTGGCTGCCGCAGCCAGCTCGTATGACATGCTGGGGACACCGTTGAAGGCGGTGATGCGTTCAGACTCGATGAGCTCGAGCGCCTTGTTGACATCCCAACGATCCATAACAACGATCTTTTGCCCGGCCAGCATCGACAACAGGAACATCGCATTACAGCCTGTCACATGAAACAACGGCACCGTCATGATGATGCCCATTTGTTGGCCTTCGGCCGGCCCTTTGCCGCGAACCATACGGTCGGCCACGGTCAACAAGCCCCAGGTCATCAACGCATTGATCGTGGCGCGGTGGGTTTGAATCACGCCTTTCGGGTGCCCCGTTGAACCCGAGGTATAGAAGATCGTGCCGATGTCATCGGTGGCGGTCTCCACCGCCGCGGGCTCATCACCCCCGGTCGCGATAAAGTCTTCCCAAGACTGTGCGCCCGCCGCGTTGCCACGCACGCAAACGATACGCAGGCCATGCTTGTCGGCGACCGGGGCCAGTCGCTCAGCGCGCTGCTGGTCAGCGAACACGAAACGGGCACCGCTATCGCCGCAGGCGTAGTCGAGCTCTTCCGTTTGCCACCAACCATTCATCGGCACCGCTGCGGCGCCGATTCGCGTGATCGCCATGTAGGCGATCATCCACTCCGGGAAGTTGCGCATCGCGATAGCGACTGGATCGCCGGGCCCGATACCTGCCGCTTGCAAACTGGCAGCAACGGATTTGGAGCGTTGATTTGCCGCAGCGTAAGTCAGACGCTCATCGTGATAGACGATAAAATCGTTGTCCGCAAACTCGGCAGCGGTCGCATCGTACATAGCGCCCAGCGTCGGCGGTGCATTCTTGTAGACGGTGTAGTCGACACCATCGATTGTTGTGCGCTCCGTGGCAAATCTTGGGTCGGTGGCCACCACCTGATCACAAAATTGCTGCACGCTATGGTCAACGGTCGACATGGCATTCCCCCCCGAATTAGTCAAGCATTGGAGTGTAACGAAGCTGTCATCCAGAAC
>JBCAZB010000324.1:0-3693 GCA_038533315.1 Pseudomonadota bacterium
CTTGAACAGGTAACTACTGCCGATTAGTACGAGGATCGCCTTTAGCGTGAAATCGCCAGCCAGAAACGCCGCGCCAAAAGTCACGCTGACGACCGCGATCGAATCGACCAATTGGCTTGTCAGCGTCGACAGATTATTGCGCAGCCAAAGATGCTTGCCGTTCGTTAGTCGCTTCAACCAATGGAACACTTGGACATCGCAGTACTGCGCCGCGACGTAGGCCAACATCGAAGCGAATACGGCGCCGGATGTGCACGCATAGATAATCTCGAACAACTCCACGCTGCCGGAAATGGTAGCGCCGCTTGGCATGGTCATCGTGTCGGCAATCTGTAGTACCTGCCAGGGTGGCAGGCTGTCATCCGGAACGGCCGGCATCGCATTCACAAGCCACATGATGCCGATGATGAAGAAGTTCAGAAGCAAACCGACCGTCACCATGAAGTTGGCCCGTCGCTTGCCGTAAAGCTCACTCACCAGATCCGTGCACAGAAAAGTCAATGGATAAGGCAGCACACCCGCGGCCAGACTCAACGGTCCGAGCTGGATGAAGCGTGTAATACCGATGACGTTAAGCAGCGTCATCGCACAAAGAAAAAAGCCGGCCAGAATCAGGAAGACACGCTCGCGCCGCTCCTGAAGGTCAATAGAGGTCATGCGGATATCCGTTGAGTGGTCAGCGCAAATGGTGACATACATTGTGCGCACAAAAAAAGCCGGCCCTTTCGAGCCGGCTGTTCTGCGCTAGCGTAATTGTCTAGCTGGCGTTCTGGTTGTCGCCTTGCTTGATGATGGTCGTCGCCGCACTGATCATCGATGTCATATCCGACAGATTCGCCGGGATGATCAGCGTGTTGCCTTCCTTCGCGAGATTACCAAATTTGCTCAGGTAGTCCTCTGCAATACGCAGTTGCATGGCTTCTTCGCCACCGTCGCTCTTGATGCCCGCACCGACCATGCGAATACCTTGCGCGGTCGCTTTGGCAACTTCCATGATCGCCTCCGCCTCACCACGCGCTTCGTTGACTTGCTGCGCCTGCGCCGCCTCGGATTCCATGATCACGCGACGCTTTTCCGCTTCAGCCTCGTTGATCTTGGCATCGCGATCACCTTCAGACTTCAGGATCGTGGCACGCTTTTCACGCTCGGCACGCATCTGCTTTTCCATGGCGCCAAGTACGTCGTGCGGCGGATTGATGTTCTTGATCTCGTAGCGCAGTACTTTCACGCCCCACGGGTCAGACGCTTTATCCAGCTCGTCGACGACCGCGAGGTTGATCGCGTTGCGCTCCTCAAACGTTTTATCGAGGTCGATCTTGCCGACTTCACTACGCAACGTGGTTTGCGCGAGCTGCGTGATCGCAAACACATAGTTACCGATGCCGTAAGACGCGCGCTCGGGATTCGTTACCTGAATATACAGAACGCCGTCGACGCCGACCTGTACGTTATCGCGTGTGATACAGACCTGCTCGGGAATATCCATCGCGTGCTCTTTCAGGCTATGCCGATAGGCGATCTTTTCCAGAAAAGGCACCAGGAAGCTGAAGCCGGCGCTGAGTGTGCGCGAGTACTTGCCCAGGCTTTCGACGACAAACGCACTCTGCTGCGGCACGATGACGAAGACCTTTGAAAGGGCAAAGATGATGACGAAGGCGAGAATACCGCCGACGATGAGCAATCCGTCCATATTATTTTCCTCTGTGTTGTGTTCTATCTATTCAGGCGCGGGCGTCGATCTCGAGCCGTGAGCCGCTGGCTTTCAGGATGATCGCCTTCTCGCCCGCTTTCAGGGTGCGAGAACCGACGTTGGTGGCATCCCAGCGTGAGCCGCGAAACTCGACGCGGGTCTCGTCCCCAGCTTCAACATCCTCCAGTATGGCCACCTGGCGGCCGTCTACCTGGTCTTCAAACCCGATCGGCTGACCACGCAGCTTGTCGTATAACGACTGGCGAAACAGTACAGCCGTGACCGCGCCGGTGACGCCGAATACGACCCACTGTAACCACAGTGCCATCGGAATCCCGGCCACCAGTAATACGCCCGTGAAAACGGCAGACAAGCCAATAAACAGTAAATAAAACGCGGCGTCGATTAACGCGAGTTCGGCTGCCATTAACAGTAATCCCAGGACGATCCATCCCCACCAGACCATGCTATTCTCCTTCGTTGTACTGTCTTAATTGTTGTAACAATTATACGGGGCAGCGTGACACAACCGAAGGGCAGTGCGGCTTGCCAGCAGCGAGTAAATCGCTTGACAGCTAGCTAGTTCAACCTTGTTAGGTAGTTACGATTAGCGAGATTTCGCTCTCATGTGTGGTTTTTTGCGCACAGATGGCCAGGTCATCGGCGAATCGCTGTCATTTTATAGAGCAGGGGAGCTGCACACATGCAGAAGATTGTCGCATTGGGTGTTTGGTTGATATGGGCCACTGTCGCGCAGGCAGCCGAGCCCGTTGAGGTCAAAGTGGTCGTCGCCGCCATGTTCGAGCGTGGTGAGCCAACGGGTGACGACCCTGGTGAGTTGCAACTCTGGATTGAGAGGCTGGCGCTTACCACGGAATACGACTTCCCGTTGGGCGAGGCCAAACTGTACGGCAATGATGATGGCGTCATCGCAATCTTGCTGGGTGGTGGTATCCCGAATGCGACCGCATCGATCATGGCGTTGGGATTCGATGAACGGTTTGATTTGTCGCATAGCTATTTTCTGATTGCGGGTATCGCGGGCGCCGATCCTGCGGATCTGTCGCTCGGGTCTGCTGCCTGGGCCCGGCATATCGTCGATGGCGATCTGCTGTATGAGATCGATGGTCGTGAAATTCCCGACGACTGGCCGTACGGCATGGTACCGCTTGGCGCGGAGCGCCCGACGCAGGATCCTGCCGATTTGTATGGCGGCTGGACGCTGGACACGATTCACTTTTCGCTACACCAACCACTGGTTGACTGGGCCTATGCACTGACAAAAGACCTGGAGCTTCCCGACGCGCCTGGCATACGCGAGTTTCGCAAGCTGTATACCGGTTACCCGCAGGCGCAGCGACCGCCGTTTGTGACGGTCGGCGATACGCTGAGCGCGAGCACGTACTGGCATGGCGAGAAACTCAACACGTGGGCTAACGACTGGTTACGGCTGTATGCTGGTGCTGATGCGAATTTCATGACCTCCAATATGGAGGACAGCGGCACACTGACGGCGTTGCACCGACTCGGTCGGACCAATGTGATCGACGCGCGCCGGGTGTTGGTCCTGCGCACAGCAAGCAATTTCACAATGCCACCGAAAGGCAAAACGGCGGTTTGGAGCAAGACGGCGCCGTATCCGGATAATGGGTTTCCAGCGCTCGACAGTGCTTTCCGTGTTGGGAATGTTGTGGTCCAGGCGCTCGTCGACAACTGGGCGGAGTACCGCGACCGGTTACCGACCTCTGCACAATAATCCGGAACAATCGGGAACTCACCTATGTTGCAACGTCTATTTGCGTTATCCGCGCAGCAGACCTCCGTTCGTCGCGAAGCACTGGCAGGGCTGACAACTTTCCTCGCCATGGCCTACATCACGGTGGTCAATCCTTCCATTCTGTCCGAGACCGGCATGGACTTTGGTGCCGTTTTCGTCGCCACCTGTATTGCGGCGGCCTTCGGCTCGATCGTGATGGGTGTGCTCGCCAATTATCCGGTCGCCC
>JBCAZB010000325.1:0-3692 GCA_038533315.1 Pseudomonadota bacterium
TGACCGCGGCAGGCGAGGTCTCGGTGAGGCCATAGGCCTGAATCAAGTGCGTGCCTGTCACCTCATGCCATTTTCTGGCGACGGCTTCCTGTACCGCCATGCCGCCACCGATGGTGATACGCAGGTTGCTGAAATCGAGGTCGGCAAAGCCTGGCGTCGCCAACAATGAATTGAACAACGTGTTCACGCCGGTGAAATAGGAAAAACGATATTTGCCGATCTCCTCGACGAAGCCTGCGAAGTCCCTTGGGTTGGTGATCAACACATTCAGACCGCCGAGCGCCAGCAGGGTGAAGCAATTCCCTTCCAGCGAGAAGATGTGATACAGCGGCAATGCTGTGATGCCGATAATCTCGTCATCGCCCATCTTGCCGCCGACCCACGAATTGGACTGCTGGATGTTATGCACCATGTTGCTGTGCGTAAGCATCGCGCCTTTTGAGACGCCGGTCGTGCCACCGGTGTATTGCAGGAACGCGAGATCGCCAAGCTCAATGATCTCTTTCCGAAGTGAGTGCCCCGCGCCCTGTTTCAGTGCGGCTCGAAAGCCTACGGCACCGGGCAATGAGAACGCCGGCACCATCTTCTTCACGCGTTTGACGACGAAATTTGTCAGACCGCGCTTGAGTCCTGGCAGCATGTCGCCGATCTGTGTCGTGATGACCTGTTCGACCGGCGTACGGTCGATGACCGCCTGCAGCGTGTGCGCAAAATTCTCAACAATGACGATGGCCTTGGCACCGGAGTCTTTCAGCTGGTGTTCCAGCTCGCGCTCGGTGTAGAGCGGGTTAACGTTGACGACCGTCATGCCGGCACGCAGCACACCAAACAACGCTACCGGGTATTGAAGAATGTTGGGCATCATCAGTGCGACGCGATCACCTTTACTGAGGCCAGCTTCGTGCTGCAGGAAGGCGCCGAATTGTGCGGACAGACGATCCATATCGGCAAAACTCAGCTCGACGCCCATGTTGGCATAGGCCGGTTTGCTGGCATGCTCCCGACATTTCTCCTCGATCAGGTCGCGCAGCGACGAGTAGCCCGCATTGTCGATGGTTTCGGGGGTGCCAGGTACGTAAGCATCAAGCCAAATTTTTTCCATAATATGTTCCGTTCGCGGTCAGAGCAGTGATGGGTTAATAGTCAGCGGGCGACAGCACGTTTACGAGTGTCGGCCAAACGTTTTCAAGCATAACAGGCTGGGCTTCGGCGTTCGGGTGAATACCATCGCTTTGCATCAGCGAATCATCGAGTGCCACGCCATCGAGAAAAAACGGGACCAGCGCCAGATCGTAGTCATCCGCCAGCGCTTCGTACTGTTCGACAAAAGCTGTGGTGTATCGTTCGCCGTAGTTAGGCGGAATCATCATGCCGAGCAGCATGACATCGGCGCCAGCCGCCTGGGATGCGGTGATCATGCGCTCAAAATTGCTGCGCATGGTTTCGATCGGAAAGCCGCGCAGACCATCGTTGCCACCCAGTTCGATCACCACGAGATCCGGTTGGTGTGTCGCCAATGCTGCAGGCAACCGAGCGGCGCCGCCATTGCTTGTATCGCCGCTAATGCTGGCATTAACGACGCGATACACGAGATCATTGTCGTCCAATTTTTGCTGCAGCAACGCAACCCAGCCGTCGCTTGTGTCGGCAAGGCCGTAGCCGGCGCTGAGGCTGTCGCCGACCACGAGAATCGTCGGCCTCTTGTCAATGGCCGGTGTCGACCGCACATCTTCTGTAACAGGCGCATTGGTTGGTGTGGCGGCCTCGGGGGCTGTCGTCGCGGATGCGGGTTGCACCGCATCTGTCGCATCATCATCGGCGAACTGGTACAACACACCGGCAGCGATCAATCCGATCACGATGACGCCGATCAAGGTCTGAGACATTTTGCGAGCCATAAAAGAGCGTTTGCCGGTCTATAAGGAATAGAACATCAATGAATCCCGATAGTGTACCGCAGGACACGCCTTCAATCGTCCTGGCCGCTCAGGAACTCACCAAAACCGTCGATAGCGCCGATGGCGATCTGACGATTCTGTCAGATGTTTCATTTCAGGCCACGCGGGGCGAGACGTTGGCGATCGTCGGTCCTTCCGGTGCTGGCAAATCGACGCTGCTGGCGTTGCTTGCCGGTCTTGATGAGCCTACCTCGGGGCGTGTCATGCTGGACGGGATCGATTTCTCAAGCATGGATGAAGACGGGCGCGCGGCCGCACGCTCCGGCCGTGTCGGTTTCGTATTTCAGTCGTTCCACCTGATTCCGGCACTGACCGCGTTGGAAAACGTCATGATGCCGTTGGAGCTGGCGGGCGAAGCCTCTCCGCGACAAGCGGCAGAGGCGATTCTCGACGAAGTCGGTTTGACGCCGCGGCTCAAACACTATCCCGCGCAACTCTCCGGCGGCGAAAAACAACGCGTGGCCATCGCTCGGGCGTTTGCAGCCAGACCGAGCGTGCTGTTTGCGGATGAGCCCACCGGCAACCTGGACAGCGGCACTGGGCAGCGCATCGAGAATCTGCTGTTCGATCTGAATCAAAACCACGATGCGACGCTCGTGCTGGTCACGCACGATGCGGATCTCGCGGCGCGCTGCCAGCGTCGGTTGTCCATCGATGGCGGCAAACTTGTGGCCGACGAGTCGTCATGAGCCGCGTCTGGCGCTTTGCATTAAACGGCCTGCGGCGCGAGCTGCGCGCGGGCGAGCTGCTAGTCTTGATGTTGGCGTTGGTGATCGCTGTCGGTTCGATCACAGCGATCAGCTTTCTGACCGACCGAATCGGGCGCGGTGTCGCGCAACAAGCGACCGAAGTGCTGGCTGCCGATCTGCGCTTGCGTTCCGGGCGCCCGATGGATGCAGAGCGGCTAACCACAGCGCGCGAGGCCGGCCTGCAGGCGGCGAGCGCATTGAACTTTCCGAGCGTTGTGTTTCGTGGCGAAGATCGCGCACTCGTTAACCTGAAGGCCGTGTCCGAAGGCTATCCGTTGCGCGGCGAGTTGCGTACTGCGGAACGTCTATTCGGCGCGCCTGAGGTGACGACGACGATCCCAGCGCCGGGTCGCGTATTTGCTGATGCCGCGCTGCTTGCAAGGCTCGGCGTGAATGTCGGCGATCGTGTCGATGTCGGCGCGCTGTCTGTGGTGATCGACCGTGTGCTCGTCTACCGCCCCGATCAGTCCGCCGGCTTCAGTGGTCTGGCGCCAACGCTGCTGATCAATATTACCGATATTCCGGCGAGCGGATTGCTGGCCGAAGGCAGCCGTGTCAGTTACACCCAGCTATTCGCGGGTGATGCATCCGATATCGAGTCTTTTACCACCGCGCTGAAAGACAACCTTCCGGATGGCGTACGGCTCGAAAACCAGGCCGACGCCGGCAGTCAGTTGTCGATCGCGATTGATCGTGCGGGACGCTTCCTATCACTCGCCTCGTTGGTCAGTCTGATTCTGGCCGCCGTCGCGGTCGCCATGGCCGCGCGCCGCTACGCCGAGCGACGCTTGGACACCGCTGCATTGATGAAGACTTTTGGCGCGCAGCAGTCGTTTGTGCTGCAAGTCTCTATCGTGCATATCCTCGTGATCGGTCTAATCGCGAGCGCGATCGGCACGGCACTCGGATTCTTCGCTGAGCGTGGGTTGTCCGCCCTGTTGTCCGGTTGGCTGCGCGGCGATCTGCCAAACCCCGGTTGGACCCC